>DASRMN010000110.1:0-8275 GCA_035647935.1 Clostridia bacterium
GTATAGTAGTATAGAATACACAACTATTACATTTCTTTCCACGCCGGCATAAGATAGCAAATAATTGTAAAGCAATATGATTAAAAAAATATTAAGGAGGATTACGATGAAACATTTTAAATTACTACAACAATATTTATCAAATCTAGCTGTACTGACCGTAAAATTTCATAATGTTCACTGGAATGTGGTAGGCAGGAATTTCATGCGTGTACACAACTTCACAGAGGAACTATATGACAAGACATTTGAGGATTTTGATGAGGTAGCAGAATTATTAAAAACAAAAAATGAAATGCCATTATCTACAATGGCCGAATATCTGGAAAATGCCACCGTGGAAGAAATTAAAGCAAAAGATTTCTCTATAGCAGAATCCCTAGAAATTGTTAAAAAAGATTTAGAAACAATGAGGGAATTAGGAACAAAAATTAGAAACACGGCAGATGAAGAAGGAGATTTTGAAACTGTAGCCCTATTTGAAGATTATGTAACATACCTCAGCAAAAATATCTGGTTTGTGAGTGCTATGTTAAAATAATATCTTAAAAAGCATCCCTGATTTAATTGGGGATGCTTTATTTATGCCCTGTTATTTGTTCAATGCCCTCATAATCCGCGCCTCCAACTCAACCATGGAAAAAGGTTTTGTCAGATAATCATCGGCTCCTGCATATAAACCTTCTGCAATATCACTTTTCTCTTTTTTCCTAGACAATATTATAATTTTTGCAGGGCATAAAGACCTGCTTTTTTTAATTTGCCTGCATACCTCAAGTCCGTCCATGTCAGGAAGAACGAGATCCAGTATGACAACATCGGGGGATACTCTTTTTGCCAGCTCAATGGCGCTGCTGCCATCCTTGGCCATAATTATATTGTAACCGACGTTGGATAATCTGTCCCTGAGAAGTTGCAAAATAGTATTTTCATCATCCACCAAGAGCAGGGTTTTTCCGAGATCCTCAACTATCATCTCACTGTCGTAAACAATAACTCTGTTCCTGCCGATTTTTTTTGCCCGATACATCGCCCTATCGGCGTTATCTACCAGTTGTTCTCCGGTTATATCTTTGCTCTCTACTTGTGCGATACCGGCACTGAAGGTGACCTTTATGGTTGTCCCTCCAACAGATATGGGTTTTCGTGCCAATCCTTCCCTCAGTCTGTTAATAACCGTATAAGTCTGCAATTTTGATGTACCCGGAAGAAGTATAATAAATTCCTCCCCTCCGTACCTATAAAGACTGTCACATTTTCTGATATTCTTGTCTAAATAAACTGCGATTTCCTGTAATACAAAATCACCTGCTTGGTGCCCGTGTCTGTCATTGATTACCTTATAATGGTCTATATCAATAAATGCTATGGAAAAAATAGTCTCGTTTCGTTTGTATCTTTCAATTTCCTCTATAATTCGCTGACTAAAATAATATCTGGAATACGCGTCCGTTAAATCATCGTTGAGGAGTTTTTTCTTATATTTATCTGTTCTTCTCAGGACTGTTTCAATCCTAGCCATCACTTCATCTATTACAAACGGTTTCGTAATGTAATCATCTGCCCCTAATTTCAACCCTTTGATCCTGTCATCGACATTGTCAATGGCACTCAGAAAAATCACGTGCATACAGGAATATTCGGAGGCTGCTTTAATCTTCTCCAGTAACTCATATCCGTTTATTCCGGGCATCATAATATCCAGCATTATCACATCGGGTCTGGCAACAGCGATGAGATCAAAAGCCGATAGCGAATCATCACAGATATATACAGTATATCCCTCCGTTGTCAGTGCATTCTCCAACAATTTAAGAATTGTTATATCATCGTCTACCAACAGGACCCTGCCCCTGCCGGGCATGTTTGTATAGTCCCTTTCCAAATCGTTATGAATATGAGTTTTTTTGTCCTCCCTCAGGCAATCAAGCCTATGTTTAATATTGATTATCTCCGCACATATATCTTTAAGTGTAACTGTATCCAATTCGGTTTCCTGTTCTGTTATTTCCCTGAGTTTTGTCTCCCATCTCAGCCCTATATCGGCTAGGTAATTCAATCCAAGCGTAGCAGCCGTGCCGTTCATAATATGAAAAAAATTTAATATTTCCTTGGTATCATGTGCGCTGCACCTATCCCCGCAGGAAGTGAGCAGTTTTTCCATTTCTTCAATTCTGGCGGAGAGTTCATCAATAAAAGTTCTTTGTGCAGTTTTCATGAGCGCATCTATTCGCCTATTTTTCATCTGAAAGACCCTCTCCCTTATCCAAAGTTATGACCAAGATATCTCCTGAACTTTCAATGTCTTTTACATTTATACCCTTGTCCTTTAATATTCGCCAAACCTTCTCCTTGAGATTTTTATCGCCGTTTACCATCATTTTCGAGTCTAAATTTCCATTCAGAGCTCTCCTCACTACCCCAACCAACTGCTTCGGCTCAAAAGGTTTCACAAGATAATCCAAGATATCAACATATGAGGGGTCTCCTTTGTTCTCATATACACTCGATATGATGATAGGAACAGCAGCCGTTGAATCTTGATTCTTTAATTCCCTGACAACATCCCACCCGTTCAGTTGGCCCTTCAGAGCAATATCCAGTATAAATAATCTATAATCACGTTCCTTTGCTAACCGTAGGGCCTCTTCGCCGCTATCTGTGGAATGCATTTCGATACATTCACCGCCGAGGACTTCCCTTATAAGTTTCACCATGGCTATATCATCTTCAACAATGAGGATCTGTCTGTTGTTGGCAGGGTCCGAACAACAGATTTCTTCATAAAAACCTGCATCGTCAGATATACCTTCTGACAATGGTATGTAGAAATAAAATGTGCTGCCCAACCCGTAAGTCGAATCGACCCCTATTTCCCCTTCATGAGCCCTAACGATTTCCTTACAGATTGTCAACCCTAATCCGGTTCCGCCTATCCTTTCACCATTGTCTATTCTGTAGAATTTAGTAAAAATCTTATCATGTGCATATTCCGGAATACCAAATCCGTAATCTGTCACACTGATTCTGGCATACCTTCCTTCAGTTGTCAATTCCACCTTTATTTCTTCCTCTTCCGGGGAGTACTTCACAGCATTAGACAATAAATTTGATAAAACTTGCAGTATCTTCTCGCGATCACAATAAACATATGTGGGACCTTCTTCATCGCTGTTATAAATAATCCTGTGTTTATCCTCAATGTTTTCGAATACTTTCACTGCTTCTCTGATAATCCGATCTATGGAATTATACCGCCTCTTAAATTCCAGCTTTCCACTTTCCATCCTCTGAATGTCAAGAAAATCATTGATCAAGTCAGTGAGTCTCCTCGCCTCGGAATTTATTATCTCGATATATTCCTTGTAACGAACTTCAGAGAGTTCCCTCGTGAGCAACAGTTCGGAAAATCCCAAAATACTGCTCATAGGGGTTCTTAATTCATGGCTCACCGTGTTTATCAATTCCAGCTTGAGCCTGTCCACCTCTTTTTGATGTGAAATATCCCTTATAACAAAAATTCTGCCGAAGGCCTCCCCTTTATAATTCACACAGGGATTGGAATACAGATTCAAAAATCTCCCTATGGGCTCTGTCTGTTCCATGTCAATTGAATACCTGCTGTCCTTGTCCTTTGTCAAATCGACCAGATCATAAAAAATTTCATCCTTACCCTGCATACCTGTCAACATTTTTCTTATAAAAAGCTCTGTACCGAAGCCGGTATTACTGTCCACATAAAAACTGTCACCTGAGTCATAACTGTCTTCAAAATCAAGATAACTGAACAATTCCCTCCATGCCTTATTTATAAAAATCGTCTCCCCTTCAGAGCCTACCATCACAATCCCCGCCCCTATGGAATTGATTATGGCCCGCAGTACCTCTTTTTGCCGCTGATATCTCTCAACTTCTTCCTCCAGCTGCGCATTCAGCTCTTCTATAACCGCGTTTTGCTCTTCCAACGAATATTGTTTTTCATATAATTGTTTATTTGTATCTTCTAATTGTTTTTTTGCTTCCATTATTTCATTTTCGAACTGTTTCCGCTCTGTTATATCGGCAAACGTCGCTACCCCACCGATAATTTTTCCATTGCGATATTGAGGATAGGAACTATATTCCGCCGGAAAGGAAATCCCGTCAGCTCGCCAGAGTGTTTCATCTTCTATATGTATGCCTTCACCCCTAGCAAATGCCTTACAAATATAACAGTCCTCCGGCGGGAAATCCTTCCTGTCCGAGTGTTTATTATGAATCTTTAAATGCATATTTTCCCCGAGCAGTTCGTCCTGATGTTTATATCCGAGCAATTTAAGACAGCTTGTATTACAAAAAGTACAGTTTCCGTCCATATCGACACCGTATATTGCCTCGGCGGTGGAATTCAGAATAAGGAGCAAGTCTTCTTCAGCTTTCTGGATTTTATCCTTGTTGTTTTTTAACCTTTCAAAACTGTTAAACAATAAAAAGCCGGCCATCAATAATAAAACAACAGCTGCTCCCAATACATTGAGCAGTATCCTTTCACTCTTTTCGAGCCGTGTCCTCTCGGTAATATCGTTGACTATAGCTACAATCAACGTCTTATCTTTACTGACATATGGATATGAGTTTATTTCCACTATCCTGATTTCCCCGCTTGCCAACACATGTTCATGTATAAAATTATGTTCTTTCCCTTCCAGTACCTCCCGCAACCCTTTTCTGGTCTCGCCGGGTGCCAAGGTGTTTAAATCCCGCATTCTCATAGATTCCAATTGCTCTTTGCTATACCCGTAAAAATCGATTGCCGCTTTGTTTACATATAAAATTTCACCGACTTCCCAATCTGAAATAATCATAATAGATCCATGATGTTCAAACAAGTCACAAAAATCAATGTCCCTTGTAAAGGCATGGGCAACCGACGATGCGTTAAATGTAAAAAAAATTATAAGAACCGAAATAATAAATGTTCTCTTCATTTTTTATCCCCCTAAAATCTCCTCAACCATTACCAAAAGTTCCGCGGGGCTGAAAGGCTTAGCCAGATAATAATCCGCCAATGCTTTCTTCGCCGCTATTTTATCAGTCTGCTGTCCCTTAGCGGTCAATATCAAAATTTTTGTATCCTTTAACTCCGAATCTGTTTTTATCTTCCTGCATACTTCGTACCCATCTATTCCGGGCATCATAACATCGAGTATAATCAAATCCGGTTTTTCCTCTACCGCCATCTTTAGTGCATCTATGCCGTTGTCAGTTTCGAGTATGCTGTAATTACCAATTTCCAAAGTGCCTGCCACAAGCAATCTCAGCGCCCTTTCATCATCTGCTATAAGTATTTTGTTCATTGTGTACCCCCCCGGAATAGTTATATTTCAGTTGTTAAACCAAACATAACTTCTTTGTTTTTCCAATCCTTTATTAATATGTATCTGAACATTGCTCCCTGAATTTGTTAAATTCTTCGATTACACTGCTAAACTGTTCCATAGCTGCATTCAGGTCTTCTCTTCTGGCAGCCAGTTCTAACTTAAATATTATATTTTTTATGGTGCCTATACCCGCGGTTTCAGATAATTTTTTAATTTCATGTGCATGCCTTTCAACGAGCGACAAATCTCCCTTATCAAAAGCATCTTCCAAGAGTGCCATACTCGCAACCATATTATTAATTGTCTTTTCCATATTTGTTCTGTGCTCCACCAACAAATTCTCATACCCTATGTTTTCATATTCGGAACAATATCCGTCTCCCGCAGGTGCCCCGTTCCAATATCCTGATCCGGACCTTTCCGCAACCCTTTCAAGCGTTTTGAGCAAATCATTTATTTGTACAGGCTTTGGTATATAATCGTCCATTCCCGCCGCCAAATACTTTTCCCTGTCACCCTGAAGCGCATAAGCAGTAAATGCTATAATGGGAAGACGCTTCCCTGTACCTTTTTCATCCTTTCGAATCCTTCTTACAGCTTCAATTCCATCTATTCCCGGCATTTGTATATCCATCAACACTACATCAGTATCTCCTCTACTTATAACATGCAACGCTTCCGTACCGTTATTTGCGATTTCAACAATATGACCGGCTTCCCTGAGCATGCGTGCGGTCACAATTTGGTTTACCTCATCATCCTCAGCAAGCAATACCCGCAGCGACTGTTTTGTTTTGGCAATGGTTTCCACATCATGCCCAACGTTAGCGGTCCCCAATTCCCCGACAACCAATTTTACGGCAAAATAAAAGGTGCTCCCTTTTCCTTTTTCGCTCTCCGCCCGGATTGAGCCGCCCATCATTTTTACCAGTTGCTTTGAGATAGCCAGTCCCAGACCCGAACCGCCAAACCTCCTAGTGATTGAATTATCAGCCTGACTGAATGTGCCAAAAATCCTTTCCATATCTTCGGGGGCTATGCCCACACCCGTATCGGAAATTTGGAACTCCAATTCTACAAACTCTTCACGATTATCTTTTAAGGTGACTGAAAGAGTTATTTCACCCGCATCCGTAAATTTAACCGCATTTCCCAAAAGATTGTTGAGCACCTGTTTAAGTCTGTTCGGATCCCCGTTGACAAATTGCGGCATTTGCGAATCAAGCCGATATTCGAACCTCAATCCTTTCCCCTCAGCTTTTATACTGTGCGGTTTTATCACTTGTTCTACAAGACTCCCAAGATTAAAACTGATGTTTTCCAGACCCAATTCTCCGGCCTCGATTTTGGAAAAATCCAAAATATCATTTATCAGATTTAGGAGACTTGTCGCACAGCTTTTTGCTGTGAAAAGATTGTCCCTCTGACTTTCTGTTAAATCAGTCAACAGGGTCAAGTCTATCATGCCCAGCATACCGTTGAGCGGTGTGCGTATTTCGTGACTCATGTTGGCCAAAAATTCACTTTTAGCAAGATTTGCGGTTTCCGCGCGCACCCTAGCTTCCTCCAGTTCCTTCCGGGTTTGCTCTCTCTCCGTAATATCGCGCTGTATACTCAAGAGAACCTTATTTTGTCCAATTTTTGCACTCTGCAGACCTATCTCCACGTCAAAATTGTTGCCGTCCTTCCTGCGGGCTGTTGCTTCATAATATATACCTGCAACATCGCTGTTATATGGTTGTATTCTTACAAGTGTTCTGCTACTGGGTTCCATGAGATCAAAAATTGATTTATTTAAAATTTCTTCCCTAGTATAACCGTACGCTCTCAAAGCCGCGCTGTTTATTTCGATAATTCTACCGTCTATGTCGGAAAAAATGATTATATCATTTGTATTTTCTGAAAATAGCCGATATTTTTCTAAACTTTCCTCTGCTTGTCTTATTCTCGTTATGTCTCGAAATACAATGACCATACCAATGATACCATCAGCAACCTTGATTGGCGAAATGCATGCCGATACATATTTCTCTTCGCCGTTTCTCAATATAAGCACGGTATCCCTTTTGAGACCTGTGGTTTCCCCGTCATTCATGGCTAAATTAAATAGATTATCCAAGGGTTTTTTCGTGTTTTTATCTATAATTTTGAATACCTCAAATAAGGGTTTATTGATTGCGAGGTCGGCCGGCCATCCGGTTATCGTTTCCGCACCGCTATTCATCATAACCACCTTCCCCTCAGAGTTAGTCCTGATTATACCGTCTCCTATACTGCCAAAGGTTAGTTCGAGTTTTCTCTTCTCGGAAAGGATTCCCTCCTGAATAACTTTATTTTTTCTGATTTCTTCCACTCCCACTAATAAGCGATAAATAACAAACCCCAACCTGCCAATTTCATTCATACCGATAACATCGCTGCATCCGATATCCAAAAACTTAAGAATTTCGCCCTTTCCTGCATCATCACACACCAAAATCCATGGTAATTCGATTTTTAATTGTGACATTTCCACCACAACTTTGTTCAAATCTTCTGATTTTTGATATACGGCTATCAGAATGTCCCAATGACCCTGATATAAGAGATCACCGGTTTTTTCGGGAGTATGAACATGGCCTGACACAACATCATATCCAAAATCCTCGACAGTCTGATAAACCAAATCAACATTGTTCGCCCCAAGAAATAATATTTTTAATTTATAATTCATATGTCTCCACTCTCTTTGTTAAAATCGGTTTCCGCCTCGGATTATTATCTGTCAGAATCGGCGGTCGAGGCTTTTATTTTTTGTCCCGCAATCTGAATCGGTTGTTCCCTTTGGTTATCCGAACTCAGTGCCCATTATATTTAATCCGTTGAAACTCTATTTTATAAATAAAACAGAGTTATAAATAGATTAATATATACCC
>DASRMN010000111.1:0-3948 GCA_035647935.1 Clostridia bacterium
CGGGCGAGGAAAAGACCACGGTATCATGAAGACCAGGGTGTCAGGTACAGTGGCCGACCAGTGAGTCGGAAAAGACCACGGTATCAAGTTATGTAAGTTACGGGTGTGCGAGCCACGGGTACAGGGACCATGGTTTTAAAAGCGTAAACCACGGTACCAGTCCCCATTGCTCGCTGTGGCGGAAGATCAGGGTGTCAGGTACAGTGGCCGACCAGCGGGTCGAGGACCAGTCCCCATTGCTCGCTGCGGCGGATTCGCCGGCCCGGTATGGCGGGGACCACCTGTCATAGTTTTATATCTATCTCCGTCTTTCGACATTTTACCTCGTTTGCACCCATCGCCAAAGATATGGAATGATGCCAATTCTTCCTCATTTGCATTCCCACCAAAGATATGGAATGGCGCCAATTTTTCCTCATTTGCACCCCCACCAAAGATATGGAATGGCGCCAATTTTACCTCGTTTGCACCCGCCGCCAAAGATATAGAATGGTGCCAATTTTACCTCGTTTGCACCCGCCGCCAAAGATATAGAATAGTGCCAATTCCCCTTATCATAACCCAGGCTCATGACTTCGTGAAATTAACAAAATGTCAAAATAAGAAGTTTTTGACAAGTAGCCAAAATGATAGTATAATGTTATTTCCTATAGTTATATTTCAAGCTTTGAAGTATTCTATAATGTTTTATTAGCCGAGATTATTATTCTGCTAAAAATATGGACAAAGAGAGGAGAAAAATATGAAAATTAACGAATATTCCCAAATCACCCCTGAAATAATGAACTTGTCTGATTTGTGTTTGAAAAACAGTAATATTGATCCCGAGCTGTACATAAAATATGACGTAAAGCGGGGGCTTAGGGATGTTAGCGGCAAAGGTGTACTGACAGGCCTTACGGAAATAAGCGAGGTTCAGCCTGATTCAACTGATGAATCCGGTAATCCAATTCATGGACATGGCAGGCTCTTTTACAGGGGAATCGATGTGGAGGACATTGTAAACGGCTCTATGGAGGATAATTTTTTCTGTTATGAGGAAACGGCCTATCTTCTTTTGTTTGGTCAACTCCCCACTAGGGAGCAATTGGATCAATTCATCGAAATACTGGCCTATTATAGAACTCTTCCTACTAATTTTGTCAGGGATATCATCATGAAAGCACCCAGTGCGAATATGATGAATACTCTGGCCCGAAGTGTTCTCACTTTGTACGCCTATGATACTAATTCGGAGGATGTATCTATACCCAATGTCCTCAGACAATCATTGCAGCTTATTGCTCTGTTTCCCTGTCTTGCAGTTTATGCATATCAGGCTTATAAGCATTACAAGGAAGGTAAAAGCCTGTTTATCCACAGGCCTAGGCCCGAACTTTCTACTGCGGAAAATATTTTACGGATGCTCCGACCCGATAAACAATATACACCATCAGAAGCCCGTATTTTGGATGCAGCCCTGGTTCTTCATGCCGAGCATGGGGGCGGTAACAATTCAACCTTTACCACTCATGTTGTAACCTCTACGGGGACAGACACTTATTCTTCCGTTGCTGCTTCTTTGGGTTCATTAAAGGGGCCTAAGCACGGCGGAGCTAATATAAAAGTGGTAAAGATGTTTGAGTATATAAAAGAGGCTGTATCCGACTGGACCGATGAGGATGAAATCCGTAATTATCTGGGCGAGATTCTTGACAAGAAAGCCTTCGATAAAACCGGTTTAATTTACGGTATGGGACATGCTGTTTATTCTCTGTCTGATCCCAGAGCCCGGGTTCTGAAAAAACTGGTCAGGAGTCTTAGCGAAGAAAAGGGGCTAGCTCAAGAGTATGAGCTTTATGCAAATGTGGAACGAATAGCTGCCGAGCTCATATCAGAAAAAAGAAGAATCTACAAGGGTGTAGGCGCAAATGTGGATTTTTACAGCGGTTTTGTATACTCTATGCTTGAACTGCCCATGCAATTATATACACCAATGTTTGCCGTATCCCGCATTGCCGGCTGGAGTGCACACCGTATCGAGGAGCTTATAAATGGTGGTAGAATTATACGGCCTGCCTATATGCAGGTCTGTGAGCGTACTGCCTATAAGCCTATAGAAGAAAGATGACAAAGGGGGACGTACCTAATTTGTCATCTTTGAAGACCGGCACAGAAAAGACCGGGGGGTCAGGTACAGTGGTTCTTTTTGAAAACCGATACAGTGACTTACGCAATAAACTGAGAAACTGAACCAAGCCATGGGGACCGGTACGATGGTTTATGCTTTTAAAACCATTGTATCTGTACCCGTGGCCTTTTTAAACGCAGATTTTTCGTTGCGCTCAGGATAACAATTATTACACAGTCTGATAGGTACAGTGGCTTTTTTATGCAAAAAAAGACCAGGATGACAAAGGGGGACGTACCTGATTTGTCACTTTTGAAGACCGGCACAGTTGCTTACGCAATAAACTGTGAAGACCGGCGAGGTAATTCCTGTACTGAAACAATTAATCAAAGAAACCTTAGATATTTAACTATATTTCTATATCTAATAGCTCTAAAACAGCTAGGGTCATTGTTCTTGTGCATAGTTTAATATACTTTTCATCAACAAAGAACTTTGAGCTGTGCTGAGGGCCATAATCTCCTGTACCGATCATAAAATAAACAGAAGGTATAAGATTGGATAAATAACCGAAATCATCTGCAGTTAAAATTGGCTTGTGGCTAATAATGTATTCATGGATGTCTCTATTAGAGATATCTTTTTTTATATCCTTGGCTAAATCTACATAATTAGTTCTAAACGCATCTTCAATTATTTCGGTAAGTTAACATTATTAAAAACAGATGGATAGCCCTTCCGAATAATTGTTTCTGAACTTTCACCAAAACTGGTAGCTATGGATAACATAATAATCCCTCCAAATTGTATCTGTCTTATATTTACCCGGGATATAAGTCTATAGACATTTATAATTTAGAAAGATCATGGGGTCAGGTACAGTGGTTTTTTCAGACCATATGACCATGGGTACAGGGACCATGGTTTTAAAAGCGTAAACCACGGTACCAGTCCCTATGGTCCGGCACTAGCCCCTATTGTTCTTAGTAATCCTGTCCCAAAGACCGGGGGATCACCAAAAACCGGGGTGTCAGGTACAGTGGTTATTTTTGGTAGCAGTCCCACAGGTACAGTGGTTTTTTTGAGGATACGTTTCGTTTGTCATTAAAAGAAAAAGATGTTATCCTTAAGAAAGGTGATAAAATCGGCTAAGACAGATGCTAGACTTATAATGGGTTATTTTGATACATTATGAAATAAGGGGGAATTTAAATGGCAATCCCAAAAAACATTTCAAAAGACGATATTCTAAAAGCGATTAAGTATATTGATGAAAATGATGTGCCGGACAAAAACAAAAGTACGAAATATGAATTGGTTGATGAATCTGGCAAGAGGTATCCGCCCAAATATATCATTGCAGTTGCAAATTATTTAGCCAATAATGAAGATATTTCAACTAGAGAATTTAATGCGGTTGAAGCAAAAAATTTTTTAGAAGGACTAAACTTTCCAATTGAAACAAAGCAGGAGAAATTTGAACTGATTATCACAGCCAACCAGGTGGTATCAACTGACGACCAATTTATGATGGATAATCTTGGCCTTGGGGATAATTACAAGCCACTTGATACATATTTTAAAAATGCTAGTGGGACTGTAGTACGTCGCAAATATAATAAGGGCGAAAAAAGGAACTCAAACCAAACCATGCCACGTTTGGCTTGTCAGGTTTTTGAGCAATTAATTGCCGCTTTACCTACCGAGGAAAAAGAAAATTTTCCAGTTTGCCAGTATACGCCAAGCACTGAAATTATTCGTGGTATTTTTTCTAGTGTTGAAGAATTTAGAAAACGTAGAAATTCAATTGAATATTTAATATATAGCTATGATGCAGG
>DASRMN010000112.1:0-5773 GCA_035647935.1 Clostridia bacterium
ACAGGTATATAATAATGCGGATTTAATGATGAAAACAACCATGCTAAGGAGAGGGGACCCACCCATAGGAGTTTATTATGGGGATAGCGTTCACATTTTAAATCCTGAGCTTTGGGCGGAAAAATCCGAGGGATTGGAATATATATTTTGTAACAAAGGTCCCATGCTTCATGAGTTGGTTCATCTTTTCACAGACCATATCGGAAACGGGAATTTTCCTATGTGGTTTACTGAGGGTGTGAGTCTATATTTTGAATATTTGGTTGACGGCTATGAATGGGGAAAAGGAATTTTATTTACAGACACGAACACCTATACAATAAAGGAACTAAACAATAATTTTTATGGTCTTAACCAGTATAGGGCTTATACACAATCGTTCAGACTGGTCAAGAACATGGTGGATAGCTATGGGTTAGATAAGTTGATAGATACCATAACCCTTTTAGGCGAGGGGCATAATATGAATGAGTTTATATATTTGTTTGAGAAGGTTTAATAAGGCCTTCTCAAATATTCCACTCTGTTATGAAACATAAAGGAAAAAGTGAATAAGGGCGGAATTGTTTGACAATGTGTAAATTAAATAATTTAATGGGGTGATATTTCATCATGACAAAATGTATTTTGATAATTGAAGATGAAAAACCTATAGCGGAAATAGTTAAGTTTAACTTGGAGAAAGAAGGTTATAAAACCTCTGTGGCTTACGATGGCGAGGAGGGCTTACATAGAGCAATTACCCTTAATCCGGATTTAATCTTATTAGATGTGATGCTTCCAAAATTAGACGGGTTTCAGGTATGCAGAGAAATCAGAGAAACTTCGACAGTTCCGATTTTAATGTTGACGGCTAAGGAAGAAGAAGTTGACAAGGTACTGGGTTTTGAAATGGGTGCCGACGATTATATTACAAAACCCTTCGGAATACGGGAGTTGCTTGCAAGGGTAAAAGCAAATTTAAGAAGAGTTGAAGCCGGTGCGGATAATAAAACAAAGGGCACACTTTCTATAGACGATATAACCATAGATTTTGCAAAATATGAAGTGAAAAAAAGTGGTGACGTTATAGATCTGACTTTCAGGGAATTCGAGTTATTTAAATTTTTGGCTGCCCAAGCGGGGCAGGTGTTCACTAGGGAACAACTTTTAGAGCAAGTGTGGGGTTATGAATATTATGGGGACATACGAACGGTTGATGTAACTGTGAGGAGGCTGAGAGAAAAGGTGGAGGACAACTCGGGAACCCCCGAATATATTATGACCAAACGAGGGGTAGGGTACTACTTCAGGGGGGCCTAATAATGTTCAGAAGCATTAGATGGAAATTCATTACCATATATTTCCTGCTGGTGTTTATGGCGATGATCATTATCGGAGTATTTTTAATGCAACAGTTTGAGAGATATCATTTGGGGGTTGTCAGTAACAACCTGTCAAATTTGGCCAATACGGTGATTACATCTTTGGAAGCTATTGATTGGCAAAATAGTCCGAGTGAAGTTGGAAATAATATCAGAAACTATGAACAGATGGGAACAGGAATCACGGTAATTAAAAATGATACAAACTTTACAATTGTTTTTAGTACTAACGAATCCTATATGGGTGAAAATGGTGAAGCAAATGCCTCCCATTTTTTAGAATCAGACTTGATTTTGGCTGCTTTTAACGGTGAGGTAAAAGAAAGGGACATTGTTCAACAGGATAACAAGCTCAGCAGTTCTAAGCATATGGTTTTCCCTGTTCGCGATAACAATGGCCGTGTCTCGGGAGCTGTTTATCTAAAAAGCAATTTAAAAGATATATATAAAACATTGCAGGAATCACAAACAATTATACTGAAAGCCACGTTTCTGGCCCTTTTTATAACTATTATACTGGGCTATTTTATAGCTAAAAGCGTAACGGGTCCCATTAATGATGTAACGGTCAAGGCAGAAAGGATGGCACAGGGCGATTTTGAACAGATTGTCGAAATAAGATCCGATGATGAGATAGGTCAATTGGCGGGCATGTTTAACCACCTGACCGCGAAATTGAAAACGGTTTTGCAGGAAATGGGCAGTGAGAAGAAAAAAATGGACACGATTATTGAATATATGGCAGACGGGCTTATCGCATCTACAAAGGAAGGACAGATTATACATATAAATTCTAGGGCTATAGAAATGCTCGGGATAAACGAAGAAGTTTGTGCGACAAAGGATTTCAACCAATTGTTTACCTCTTATAACGGTCAGTTTAAAATAGAAAACTTTTTGGAAAAGGAAGAAAATTGGACGGGCAGTAAAATAATCAGTATAAATAACGGACCGATATTGCAGGCGAGCTACGCACCCTTTATGGATCGGAGTGGAGACATCGAGGGTATTATTATATTGCTTCAAGATGTCACAAAACATCAGAAATTAGAAAACATGAGAAAAGAATTTGTAGCCAATGTTTCTCATGAACTGAAGACCCCGTTGACAACAATTAAAAGCTATACGGAAACATTGCTTGACGGGGCTATAGATGATAAAAAATTGTCTATAAATTTCTTACAAGTGGTAGGAAGTGAAACGGAGAGAATGGCCAGATTGGTGAGGGATTTGTTGCAACTGTCCGATTTGGATCTTCGGCAGTCCAAATGGAATAAAAAAGCTGTTGATTTAAAAGAAATTGTTGAAGAGACTATACAGAAACTGGATGTTTCTATAAAAAACAAGGAGCAAAAAATATATTTCGGTTCGGGAGGTTTAGAAGAGAATACTGCCGTAATTTATGCGGATAGAGACCGTATAGGCCAGGTTGTTTTAAATCTGCTCAGTAACAGCATTAAATATACACCTAAGGGTGGACATATTAATATAAATATCAGAATACGGGAAGATACACTTGTGTTGGTAATAGAGGATGACGGTATCGGAATTCCTAAAGAAGACTTGGCAAGAATTTTTGAGAGGTTTTACAGAGTAGATAAAGCAAGAGCTCGTGAATTAGGTGGCACAGGCCTTGGACTTTCGATTGCTAAAGAGATAATAGAGGCCCATGAAGGCACTATTGAAATATTCAGTGAGGAGGATAAAGGCACGAGGACGGTCATCCATTTACCTATTTTCATAAAGAGTAATGTGTAATTCAATTTTAATTTACTTGTAATACAACTGTAACATAAAAGACATATAATAAAATATGAATCTGTTTAGCTATTTTATGGAAGGGGTTGATATGGTGAAAAAACTGGTTGCCGTGGTACTTATATTTCTTATGTTGGGCATGTCAGGCATGGTATGTTTTGCAAATAATACTGTAAACAGGCCCTTAGATGAAATCAGGAGGTCCAGAAGAACAGGGGAGTATTTTTTTGAAATATTGGAACCGAAAGGAAATATTGCTACTGTCGATAAAAATATACTTTTATCCTTTAGAGCCCCTAGGGATACCAATATATATATAGAAATTTACCATAATAGCAGTATAGAGAAAGATAAAGAAAAATACATATTACTTCATGATCCTATTGATATAACCGTTGGTGCACTGCAAAGGGGATGGGCATCAATAGACCTGAAGTCCGGATTAAATAAGGTTCAATTTATGGTAAAGTATAATAACGGATCAGAGGATAGCATGGAAAGAATTATAAATGTAATGGACGCAAAAGAGATTGAACAACTGTTTCAAGATATAGTCAGGCCTACTCTGAGCATATGGAAAAAATAACAGGGCTTGGAGTGATAAAACATGAACAGGGAAAGGTTAAAAACCCTAATTCTTTCAATTTTGGTGATTATTAGTGTCATATTAACCCAACAGCTATGGTTTCCTTCTCCTGTTAACACATTAAAAATGGGGGCCGGAGCAAACAAAGATAGCCATATGACAGTTATAGAAGAACGTAAAAATATTGTTTCTCCGAAAACAATTATTGTAAGTTTCGGGGTGGGGGACAGAAAAAAAAACTATTATACAATATTATCTTCCGACATAGATTCTGTATGGAACCGGAGTAAAGTTATATTAAGGGATTATTTTTCAGGGGATCCGGAGATAATCCCGGTCGAACATGATGTATATGTTCAGGCCGGTATTTTAAAATCCATCGAGCTGGAATTTGGGGATAATATGCCTACCGCTTTAATCTCTTCTGTTTTTGATTCTTCAGATAGTAAAATTGTTAAAAATATAAAAGAAATAAAGAAGATATTAATACCTGCCTTCAACCAAGGAACCATATACATTGCCGGGAGCAAAGAAGACGATATATATGAGGCTAGGCTCTATGGTTATGAAAAAAACACCGCCTTGGTTGATTTTATAGATGAATTGGAAGGTAAAGAGTTCACCAAATACCATCCTGTATCCTCTCTTTTTGACGATATAGATGAGAATTATACTATTATACCCATCAATTACGCTCTGACTGCAAAGCAAATTTTTGTAGAAAGCGAAATTGATGTTAAAGACGAAATAAGATTAAGAGAATATGTAAAAAATTTTTTCGGTGAAGGTTTTGATTTTGTAAAGACCATAAAGGAAACCAGCGGTGCCGTAGTTTATATTTATGGCTATGGAGAAAAAAGTGTTCGTATAAATAAAGAAGGTATTTTAGAATATAATGAAGAAATTGGTAGTATGTCAGGCACAAATGTTCTAGTTTCTTTAGATGCGGCCGTGGATTTTGTTTGTGAAAACGGCGGGTTTCCCGAAGGTACATATTTAAAACACGTTCAGGCTATCACAGATGGCCAAAATAAGGGATATAGATTCTTATTCGGGTACCGTATGGGAGGACTTCCCATAGAATTTGACAGAAATAAGATGGAGAGCCCACTAAAAATAGAGGTCTATGGTAATAAGGTAAAGACATACCATAACTTAGTTCGCAGGGCCATGAATATGCAAGGGGTGGATTCGGAACAGAAAATTTTATATTTTCCTAGCATAATCGAAAAGAATATCAGGCATCTGGAGTTGTTATATCCTGACAGTGAAAATCAATCCAAAAAAGGAAAACATGATGAAGAAAAAATTTCACAGATACTAAAAGATATAGAGGAAGTAAGGTTAGTATATTTTGATACTATGGAGAGACAGAGGATTCAACTTTTAAGACCCGGTTGGAGAATGAAAATTAAAAATTATATTTACTATTTTGACGGCTATACGGGAGAGCTTATTGGCAGATTTATGCCGGATTAACGGATGGTGAAAAGCTATGGATTGGTCTAAGGCAAAAAGTTTACTGATCGCCGCTTTTATCCTTACAAACATTTTTTTAATTTATAATATACGAAATGAAACATCCAAACGACACGAGGCTCAAATCATAAACGGCGGATATCAAGGAGAGGTAGAACAGTATCTAAATGATAACGGTATAAATCTGGATACCCATATTCCGAAAGAAACAGTTTCATTACCGATGTTGATGGTAAAATACAAAAATTTCGATTCCGACAAAATAGCCAAAACGTTTTTGGGTAAGGGCTATAAAACGAAAACAGAAATTTCCGATTCCGATGGCTTGAAGAGGGAGATTTTTGAAAAAGATGACAAAAAGCTTGTTATAGAGGGTAACAAAAAGTTAATATACAAAGATAAAACTGTGGGCAATGAGGACCAAGGCTATACTTTAGACGAGAAAACCGTTACAAAAATAGGCAATGATTTTCTAAAACAATATAAATTAATGAAGGACGATGTTGAACTGGACCAAATTTATTACGGAATAGAAGAACACGTTGATAGTAAACCTGTATATAAATTAATTTATAACCAGATATAT
>DASRMN010000113.1:0-6807 GCA_035647935.1 Clostridia bacterium
GCTTCCCGAATCTGTTTAAATGCTTTTTTATAATTATTAAATCTTTGAATCCAACGAATGTCACGATGCTCCAAAAAAATACCCCCTTATCCTGTGTGTCCGCTCAATATCATTTTCCAATGTATTTAGAACCAAAATGACTATAGGCCCTGTTAAGATACCTGTTTCCGCTCAATTTTATGCATGCCGCCGTTTCCGTATCTATTATTATCTCCAACTGATTGATATTATTATATCATTAATGGTTTGGAATTTATATGGTTTTATATTAACATGGTTTTATATTATCACTGCCAGTAGCCTGATATTGCTGGTTACAGTTCACATCCTGCCCTCACAGGTAACCTTTGTGCAAAATTTCAAGTAATTTCTGTATACATGGTAAAAATATGATATATATGTTATACAGAAATTATAATATTTCCAGGGATTGGTATAAAGAAAATCTTATGCACCCACCAGGTATACCTGAGTACAATCAGAATTGTCCCCCGTCTTGTGGTTTGTTTTTTGGATAATTTTACAGGCCTCAGTTAAAAATAATATTATCAAGAAAACGGAGGGTTGCCCATGAAAAAATCCATTACTATATTTTTAACGGTGATATTAAGTATGCTGCTCATCATCATTTTAAATTCCAAAATCAGGAATGTACAACCCCCGGCCCCTGACCCGGACAAGAAAGATGTCAGGCTATCAGAACCGGAATCAAAACAGGAAAAAAATTCAGTTTCAAATGCCCCTCGAAAAACTGCACAACCTGTCAAATCAACTAGCCGCGGGGTCTCAAGAGATGATGATATAAATCTATTGGCAAGGGCTATCCATGCAGAGACAAAAGGAGAACCGTATTTAGGTCAGGTAGCTGTTGGCGCCGTAATGTTAAACAGGATTACACATCCCTCCTTCCCAAATACCTTGGCTGGGGTAATTTATCAACCTTGTGCATTTGAACCGACAAAAAGTGGTGATATTAATGAAGCGCCGAATGATTCTGCCTGCAATGCTGCCAAGGCTGCATTGGATGGGTGGGATCCTACGGGAGGAGCCGTATATTTTTGGAACCCGTCAAGTGCTACAAGCGGGTGGATTTGGACAAGAAAGGTTACATTATCAATAGGTAAGCATGTATTTGCACATGATTAAAAAAACGCAGTAAAATATCTAACTAATTTATTAGGAGGGATCTATTGAGAAAACATGGATTTCCCATTGCACTGGCCATAATTTTAGTAATTACACTAGGCTGGGGAATATATCAATATAAAGAAAAAAACGACTACCATACCTATTTGGATATGCATTTTCAAAGACAATTTTATGAATTAATAGGGCATGTAGAAAATGTCCAGATAAATTTATCCAAAGCAATGATATCGGCCTCAGATATGAATATAGCACAATTTTTAAACGATACAACAAGTCAATCCTATATGGCACAGGAAAAATTGACACAGTTACCCTTTCATCATGGAGGAATACGCGATACTGAAAGGTTTCTAAGTCAATTGGGTGATTACTGTACCGCCATGGCAAATAAAAGTTTAAACGGAATAGCCTTGGATGAAAATGAATTACATACAATGATGGAATTACGTAATTATGCAAATCATTTATCCGAGCAGTTAATAGAGCTTCAACAACAGATAGTAAAAGGTGGGGTGAATTTTGGGGATTTAAGAAGGGAGGGCAATAAAAGTCTAAAACGTGTTGAAAATCAAATGAAAAATTTTGGTTTAATTAGTTTTGAAGAACGAATGCAGGAATATCCGGAGCTTATATATGATGGACCTTTTTCGGATCATCTAAAAGATGTGAAACCAAAGTTGGCAGGTAAAAAAATAAGCGAAAAGGAAGCGGTTAATATAATATCGGATGCTTTTGAAAAACACAAGTATAGTAATATCAGGGTAACCGGCAATATTAAGAATCAGCCCATAGATGGTTATTACATAAGCATATCCGATGGAAATACGTCCGGTAGACATGAAGCTACTGCTGCTGTTAGTAAAATTGGCGGCGAAATAATATGGTATATGGATCCGGTATTAAGCAGTAAGAATAATATTAATAAAAAAGACGCCATAAAAAAAGCAGAGGATTTTTTAAGAAGGATCGGGTTCAACAATATGGAAGCAACATATTCAATGGAGGATGAGGGTCAAATGGTGATTAATTTTGCTTATGAACAGGATGGCGTGTTAATATATAGCGATTTGGTCAAGGTTAAACTTGCATTGGATGATGGTGACATAATCGGATTCGAAGCACAGGGATATTTAACAAATCATCATGAAAGAAATGTTGAAAAACCGAAAATATCTGAGGAAGAAGCTAGAAAAAAGCTGTCTGACAGGGTTCAAGAAGAAAATGCGAGACTAGCTATAATACCTATTGCTGGAGGGAAAGAAGTATTAACCTATGAATTTAAAGTAAAATCTGACGAAGATTATTATTTAATATATATTGATGCCGATACAGGGCAACAGAGAAAGGTACTGCTTATGGTAAATCAAGAAAACGGAACCCTTGTGATATAGAAACCGGTGGTGCTAGTCTTAGCATATAATCACCCCGGTAAAATTTTAACGAGCCTTGGGGCGGAATGCAATGGGAACCGGCCCCAGTGCATTCTAGGCTCCTTATGAAAACTTTAATTATCTTCGTGTCCTCAGTTTTACATATTCTACAGAATTATTTAAAATATCGTATTTTACAATTACATCTTCGATTATTTCCATATAGTCGTAAGCAAGGCCTGCTTCAAACTCTACCGTATTGTTATCAAGCCATTTTATGTTACCACCCCAGCAATATTGCCCGTCCGGATAGGTATTATTGTAATCCTTGTTATCCATTGCTACTTTTTCTATGGCCAATTTCATAATCTCAGGGCTGGCCTCTTTGGTGTTTAAATCAATAATTTTGAATGAACTACTTCTTCTGGTGGCTGTTTGCACTGCTATTTTATCATTGTCTGGAGAAAGTTTAATTGAATCATCGGTAAAAGCAATATAGGTATGCAGATCATCCCCAAAAGAATATAACTTTGATAACCTGTCATCTCTGATTATCCATAACTCATTATAACTTCCATCGTCCGAGTAACCGTTAAAAAGTGCAAATATCTTAGTGCCATCGGCAGCCTTTACAACATATGGGCTATCAAACTTCTTGGACAGCACGCTTATGGCAAATTCCGCACCGTGTTTAAGCGTATTATTGGTACTATTCAAAAATGGTGTGATTTCAGATATTGCACGAATTCTTATATCGTCATCATTATAGTATTCAACAAGCCTGTTTATGCAATAATACCGACTGTACACATTAGTTGATTCTAGCCCTGCAAATAGAGCGTCCACACCATATTTTTCAATTAAATGATCTGCTTTTTCCATAGTATCATCGTCTATATATCTCCAATATATATCAAGTCCCGTATAGTTTTGCGGGGTGATTAATGTGTCCCAAAACTCATCAATTTCCGTGTCATCTTTAAAATCATCGCTCCAAGAATCCAGTTTCGCCTTGCCATAAAATATATCCATAGCCTTTTCTGTCTGTATATGTCCGTAAAATTCAAAGGGATAATTATCTTCACCGCCGCTGAACACAACATTGTCCGCCACTATATTTTCTTTTCCATTGACTGATTTTATCAGGCTATAATGACCATCACCTTTATATCTAATGAACAGTATTTCATCTTTGGATATATTTACAGGCATAAAGTCAAAGTTATCACCCTCTGTTATTTTTCTTACGGTTGATGTTTTTATATTATATTCATAAATATTGTGCGGCTGGTTTTTCCATTGTGCGTAATAGCTACTACTGAAAGTTATGGGGCTGTTTTTTAAATCTTTGGTCGCTGAATACAGCAGTTTTTCACCATCCAATGTAAAGCTGGGGGTCATTGCTATTAAATCTTCTTCCATAAAATTAATAGTATTATAAGTTTTGTCTTCATTTATGTCCAGTAAAACAGCTTTCTTATTCCCAATCATCTCCCTGCCGGCACCTTCTATTAACCCGATTATATCATTGTACTTTGGATTTATAGCCAAGTGATTTTTATAGGATAATGTATCCGGGTTTGCAAATACTGTATGTGTCTTTTTGTCCACATCATATACCCCTATGCCTATTACATCCGAACTGAATGAGCCTGATGCGGATTTTTCCATAATATAAATATACCTTCCGTCTTCTGTTATGTTCCATACCACCGGATTATATCCTCCTACCCCTATTTTGTCCCATACTGCCGGATTAAACCCAGTGCCTTCATCTGTGGATTTTCGCCCCTCTATTATTATATTCGATGCAAATGTCTTGTTTTCTGGATTATATTCATTCAGATTTATTTCCACAATGCCGTCGGTAGCAGAAAATTCCCCTTCTTCTGTAGTCCATCTGCCGGTCTTTCTTCCATAAATAATGTTATTATTAGATGCCTTAAAACTGTCATAATAATCTCCATCCGAATGTTCCCGGCTTTCCTTAGTTAATACATTGAATAGTGTAAAACCGGAATTTTTAGTGGAATATACTATGTTTATATCGTCTACCCAATCGTAAGCACAATGATAATGATTAATCTCATCTGATATTTTTTCATATTCTCCAGCTTCTGTATCATATATATAAAGGCTGTTATTTTTTGTGTAGGCTATATAGTTCCCCAGTTTTGAAATAAGCGGATATTCAAAACTGTCCCCATCGTGTATCTTGCTTTCTTTTCCATGGTCTAAATAAGTGAAGTACAAGCCGTCATCTTTAATATATACTGTATATGAATTGTTGATATTTGCAATTTCTGTGGGTACTACATCACAACCTACTGCAAGGCCGGTTATTAATATTGAGAGCAATACAATTAAAGAGAGTATATGCTTGGCTTTTGATGTCCGTTTAAAAAACAACATGTTTTTTAATCTGAATTTTAGCTTTTTTGCATTGGAACCCATGGCCGTTGTAAAAACATTCTTTTTTGCAGTTGAGTTATCTATTAATTTTAAAATAGTTTCTCCAT
Source organism: Clostridia bacterium (assembly GCA_035647935.1). GTDB lineage: Bacteria > Bacillota > Clostridia > Peptostreptococcales > Natronincolaceae > JAAZJW01. The sequence continues at coordinate 5,039 of DASRMN010000113.1, forward strand.
AATATTTTCTGTCTTCAATTTCCATTTTCCCTACCACCTTTTCGTCTGTAGAATATTCGCAGTACTTATCAATTTCGTTTAATAATATGTAAACTATCGGGTTGAACCAATGGATTGCATTTACAACAACACTGATGACTTTTATGACAGTGTCTTTCCTTTTATAATGATTTAATTCGTGTAAGAGTATCATCTCCAATGCTTTATCATCTTTATCTATGTCCTTAATTAATATAATTGGATTAAATATACCTACCAACATGGGTGAACCCACATCTTGGCATACCTTCAGTGACACCCTCCCCCCTATGTTTAAATTTTTTTTGCACAAATTGAATAATCCTGATACATCCTTATCCTCGATTTCCTTGCTGTTTGCCAAAATAGCTGTTTTAAACTTTATATATGGTATGATTTTTAATAATAGTAAAATAATCGTGCCGATTATCCAAATGTATGGAATTATATATTTAAAAGTCCTAATATTAAAAGTTTTTCTATTTGTGCTGTTTATAATGGTTGTACTGTTTACGTTAAGATTTTCCGGTTGCACCGGATTGTGCTCCATCTCTCCGGCCGTCTGTTTATTTGTTTCTTTTTCTATATCCCTAAAATCATTTGTATTTTGAACTTCCCCTATATTTTCTAAATTTATATTTTCCGATATATTGTTTTGATCTGTTAACTGTTGAATTTCCACCATGGGGTAGAAATTAGGTATGTTTATAAATTTTCCTATAGGTAAGGCAAAAAACATCAAAATCATTATGAGAACATAGTAGTGCCAAGAAGAACTGAAGTTCTTTTTTGTTAAAGGCTTCATAAGTAAAAATATCAGGAACATAGTGCTTCCGGTGACAGACATATTAAGTATTATTTTCAAAGGTCCCATGACAGACATATTAAATATTATTTTTAAAAGCCCCATTATCGTATCCCCCTTATCCAATTCTTCAGTTCTTTTATATCTTCCCCATCTATTTTTTCGTTGTTATAAAGTGATGTTATTAATTATATTTGCCGTAGTGGCCTCTTTTCCTGCCGCCTAAGTAGTCTCCATTATTTGGTGCCCCGTATCTAATATTCCAGTTATATCCGTATTGAATCTCCCCTTTATGTTCTACAGTATGTAGTGTTAATTTTATTTTACATAATGTAGAATGTTTTGTCAATAGGTTTTTGAAAGATTGGGTAATAACCCGCCTTTAAAATTTGAACCGGAATATAGCACCATCCTTACTGTTTGCAGCTCCATAAAGATAATGGGAACATCGCTGATTTTTCTAAGCTCCCGACAGATTATAAATCCATCAACTCCCGTAGCTTTTCAATCTGGTAACGAAATCCATCAAGGGTTTCACTATCTTTATGATAATTATCACCGAGTATCATTGTAGCCATGTCGGCAGTGTACTGGATAGAATAAGTATCGTAAATACCATCGTCCAAATTAAAGGTAATGTACTCTGCATTTTCAATAAGGGATAACATTATCAGCGCATTTATCAGCGCATTTATTTGAAAAGGGGATTGATTATCTGCTCCCGAATAAAAATTACGGGATATTTTTTATGTTGGGCGGAACTGATGAAAAATATGTTATAATGAACATTAGTATATAGCTATGTCACAATCCATATAATAGGAGATTAAAATAATGAAAAGACATATTAATATAAAAAAGATGTATTTATTTACATTTATATCTTTTATTGCTACATTCTTATTTTTCTGTATTTTTATAAAAACGGCTCCACATTGGTATACAG
>DASRMN010000114.1:0-7369 GCA_035647935.1 Clostridia bacterium
ACACAGGGGGACGGTCCTTTTGTGTCATTGGGAAACATGACACAAGAAGAACCGTCCCCGCTGTGTCATATTAATGAACCGATTAGCCGCGGGGGAATTGCGGTTTTGATTTATAATGCGTTGGATGTAGTCATCAACAGATAAAGTAAAAAGAATGGGATCCTTCGAGGGGCCCGATTATACTGAAGCTCTCAGGATGACAAAAATGACGTTTTGTAAAGTGGGGTACGGGACAAAGGGACGGGAGTTTTTTCCCATCAAGATGGGACAAGAACTCGCCGTCCCCTAGTCCCTAAGCACAAACCCCTCCTTCAGAAGCATTCCACGTGGTAATGTTCTGTAAGCAGGGGTCATTATTACTTTCTATTCAATTTTTAATTTGTTTCCCAGATTTTGGTCACCAATACCGTCATGTCATCCATGGGAATGTTTTTCGTGAATTTGAGGGCGGTATGTAATATTCCATCCGCTATTTCACGAGGGTTAGTGGACTGACTGTCTTTCAGGTATTGTATGAGCCATTCTTTTCCTTCTTCTTTATTAGAGTCTGTTATTCCGTCCGACATGGTAATAATCAGATCCCCATCTTCTAATTTTTGAACGTTACCCTCTATTTGTATATCCGTCAATATTCCTATAGGTAAGGTAGAAGCGGTAATTTCCTCTATCCTTCCGTTATGACGTTTTATCAAACTCGGGGCACTTCCTATTTTAACAAAATCTACAGTCCCTTTATGTAGATTAATCAATGACATATCTAGGCTGGCAAACATTTCGTCCGAAGACCTCAACAGCAATATAGAATTTATGGTTCTGATTGCCATATCCCTATGAAAACCCGCCTCTATCATTTTTTCCAACATATCTATAGTGTTACTGGATTGTATATGCGCCTTGTCTCCGGTCCCCATGCCGTCACTCAGAGCGGTCATGTATTGTCCGTCTTTCAGATTCATAAACGTGTAACTATCGCCTGATAGTTCACTGTCTGATTTAGTTGCTACTGCCGACTGTGTTAAGGCTGCATATTTCTCGGCTTCAACAAGTGTGAGGCTGCATTCTTCTTCATCCCCGGTCACATCGCGGTTGTAAGCCTTCGAAATCAATCTTGTACCCACTGCCTCCGATATTATAGAAATAAATTTCTCTCTGCACATATCTTCGTTAAAATGAACTTTCTTATCAATGACTACTTCCAAATTGCCTTTTGCACTGTTGGATACCATTATGTCCTTAACCGACAATCCCGCTTTATCCAAAGCAACGTAAATGGCATCCTCCAAATCTATGTCAAATTCTAATTTTTCGTTTACATCCATAGCCAATTCCCCTAAAATCTCTGCTACTCCTTTTAATTGGTCACCCACCAATTCTCTACCCTCTGTTAATCTCTGTCTCCACATTGTGTCCAGATGATTAAATTCATGAATATTGGCTACGCTTTCCATCATTACTTTGGGCCTGATACACCTCCTCTTTATGGCTTGTGGGAGATCGTTATGTCCCAAAATTCCTTTTTCCTCTATATGTATGAACATATCGAATATCCCCTGATAGGTAACGGTGAAGTTTTTATCCCAACAGCTTCTTTTCATGCCACAACCGTAACAAACATTGTTTGCCGCCTTTTCGATTAACCCGGCCAGGTTTTCTTTGTCGTAGAACTCGTGTTTCTCCGACGTTTTTTCGAATGTGGCGGAGAGCTCTCCAAAGGTAGTGGCATATTCCTTTAACTTCTGATACATAAGATGTCTTATTCTATCACTGTGGGTTTTGCTGGAATTCAAAATAGCTGTTCGAGTATTGCAAAACTTTTCCATTCGACTAACCAGAGTTTTAGGTAAAGTTAGGAACAATGCGAAGGCGGCTATGCATTCTGTAAATTGGATAAATATTTCATAGTATCCGTTAATATAAAATGTTAATATTGCGTTTCCCGCTAAAAATCCGAAAGCACTGCCTATTTTACCCATATCTTTGAATACACCTGCTAATAGCCCTGAGAATCCGAACAATCCTATTATAACGGGTGTACTGTTCGTGGACATACTTGTTATCAATCCTAAAGTTATGCCCACCGAGGCGCCGATACCCGCCCCGCCGTTATAAGCAAACAGAACTGTTATGAGTATTCCCAAAATGTTTCTGAGAGAGAGGTCCCAAATGTATACTTCATTGATCCCCGACAGTGTCAATGCCGTAATTATGGCTATGCATATTATTTCCTCTGCCGAGAGTATCTTTCTGTCTGCATTTCGTAATGCCACAGGAATGGCATAATGTGAAATGTACACCGTGACAAATATTACTACACTCTCAAATCCGACTATTATCCAATCGTATAAGTAGAAACCGCCGAATGATAAGAATAACGCCGTAGTGAATAGATAGGCAGCAGCCCCTATCAATGAGGTCTTGAAAATTTTTATATTTCTTAAGTTCAGTACATACTGAAACAGACAGTATATTATCACTATTGCAAACCCGTAAGGTATGCTGCTGGTAAGTCCTTGTACCGTAGCTATTCCTAAAAAGGTGGTCATACCTACAAGCCCGAATTTACGATCTTTCTGGCTGAGAGCCGTAAAAAAGGCTATCCCGAATGGTGTGAGTCCTTGCAATATCGATGCCCTGCCCAGTAAAAAAGCCATCAGGTGCAGTAAAACAGTCTTTGTGTTTATTTTTTGTAAGAGTTTTACTCTGCTCCGTTGGGTTGGTTGTATGTCTTTTAACTCTATATAGTCCCTTTGATATGGTAATATTGTTGGCCTATCCATATTAAAACACCCCCCTTTAGCGGTAGTTGAACGATGGTGGAACAATCGTTCAACTACCGTTAAGCAATTGTTTGAGAAAAGTATACCAAGTTTTTACCAAGGATTTTGTCAATATTAGTGGACAAGCCATAAAAAGTTTTTGACATTTATAGCGGTGGTTTTGACAAATTAATTCAAATATATAGTGTGGGGGACATATCTGAGATACTATATGTATGGTTTTTGATTTTATTTTGCTGTTTATTTGACGAGGGATGTTGGTATGTGGAGGGTGATTGTTTGGAAAATGAGGCTGGTGGACACAGGGGGACCGGCCCCGCTGTATCCACCAGAAAACACGGGAACAAGATTGTTAGCCCCTACGATTTTTATTGTGGTAGTAAGGTGTAAAGCATTCCTTCTAAATTATCGTATTCGCTGATTATGATTTCCTTTAAATTTAAACTGTCCATTGTTATAGATAGAATTGTAATTCCTGCTGTGATTATATCTGCTCTTTTGGGATGGATGCCTTTTAATTGTTTTATTTGTTGTATTGTTAATGATAATAGTTTTTCTTTCAGGTTGTTTATGTCTTTCAGTGTTAATTTATAGTTGTGTACCTTTTCAGGATCATAGGGATCCAGTTTTTGGTGCAGGGCTGCCAGTGTGGTTATTGTTCCGCCTATGCCGATTGTTGTGAGGGACGTAGGGGGAGCGGGGAATGAATTCTCCGCTAAGGGCTTGGAATGACATTGAGATTCTTCGGGGGCACCGTTTGTTTTGTCCGTCTCAGAATGACACTCAAACCGAAATTCTTCGGAGGTCGAATTTATCTCGCCCGTCCCGGGGTGACATTTGGAAGGGGGGACACAGTGGGGACGGTCCTTTTGTGTCATGCTTCCCAATGACACAAAAGGACCGTCCCCACTGTGTCGTTTTTGTTTTGCTTCTTTTATGGTTTCGTATATCGTTGTTTTCATTTTTTCGTATTCTTTCTTATCTATAGGGTCTGTGGTGATGAATTTTTTTGTCATTCGTACTGCTCCTATGTCTAGGCTTAGGGTTTTTATGATGTCTCCGTGTTCCGTTCCGAGTATTAATTCTGTGCTGCCGCCGCCGATGTCTATTACTAGGATATTCGGAATGCCGGCGGAGAATGAATTCTCCGCTGTGGGCGACTGAAAGTCGCCCCTACATTGAAAAGGTCGGTTTTCCATTATAGGCAATCGAGGTTCGAAATAGTAGCGAGATTCTTCGGGGGTCGAACTTATCCTGTCCATCTCAGAATGACAATTAAGCCGGGATTCTTCATGGGTCAAGCTTATTCTGTCCGTTTCAGAATGACATTGAAAACCACGGGGACAGGGCCCCCGGTCAAAAAAGACTGACCACGGGACCAGTCCCCATGATTTTCGTTTGGAGATACCACGTTGGGACTGGGGGACACAGGGGGACGGTTCTTCTTGTGTCATGCTTCCCAATGACACAAAAGGACCGTCCCCACTGTGTCCCATACCCATTAGTACACCCCTATAGCCCAGTTCCGCTTCTTCTTGTCCGTCTATTATTTTTACGTTGACTCCTGTTTTTTGATGAATTGCATATATAAACTCTTCTCCATTTTTTGCATCCCTGACTGCGCTGGTTGCTATTGCCAATATTTTTTCTGCTCCGTATTCCTCGGCTTTTTGCACAAAATTACAGAAGGCATTCACGTTTTTTTCTATGCCTTCCCTGCTTATAATTTTATTTTTATTGATACTGGCACCTATACGTGTTGTGTTTATGTATTTTTTGCGTTCTATGAAATTATAAGAAACGGGTTTTTTGGTCGGAAAAGAATGATCAGGGGTATAATCCCCATGGTTTTCTTCTGTTTTGTTCCCTTCAATCGTGGCTAATAATAATCTTATTGAGTTTGTACCTATATCTATAACGGCATATTTTTTCATTGATGGAAACCTCCCCTACATTGGAAAAACAAGCGAGTAATCAAAGGTCTTCTCCGCATTGGAAAATGAGTTTTTCGTCATAGGCGGGCACATGGGTCCGCCACTGCTCTTTCCGTTTACGATTTCCCGCTCCCAAATAATAAAGCTAGGGTTTCCCCCAGCCAAATTTCTCATATTTTATCTTCTGTTGCCATAGCCGTTACCTCGTCTATTATCCTTGTTCCTTAATTTGATCTCCGCCATTTTTTCTTCGCTGTCTTTTAGAAATTGGTTTATTTGATCTTCAAAAGACATATCAGATTGTTTTTCCGCAGGGTCGGTCCATTCTACTTCCGCAGGTTTTGTACTCTTTTTCTTCGGCAAAGCTGCCTGCCTAATAGATAAACTGATTTTGCCGTTGGATTCAACGGACAACACCTTCACTTTTATTTTTTGTCTGTTCCTTAGGTAGTCATGGATGTTTTTTACATACTCATCCGCCACTTCGGAAATATGGACTAGTCCCGTTTTTCCTTTTTCTAAATCAACAAAGGCACCAAAGTTTGTGATCCCTGAAACTGTACCTTCCACTATAGCTCCCACCTGTACCGGCATAAAATTTAAATCCTCCTTCAGAATATGTGTATATTTGAATGCTATTATATCATAAGATAATTCTTATGTATAGATTTTTGTTGTAAAAATCCCAATAAAATGATTGCTGAACTGTTGTTAGGGCATTGTTAAGTCACTGTTAAAAACCGAGATTCTTCGCGGGTCGGGCTTATACTGAACATCTCAGAATGACAATAAGATTCTTTGCAGGTCGGACTTATACTGAACGTCTCAGAATGACAATAAGATTCTTCGCGGGTCAAACCCATGCTGAACGTCTCAGAATGACAATAAGATTCTTTGCGGGTCGGGCTTATACTGTCTCAGAATTCGCATATGTTACCTATACCAAGATAAACGAAAATATTCTTTTCGGCAAGGGCAGACGACTTTGTCTGCCCAGGGTGGACAGGGTCGTCCACCCCTACGATTTCCATAGCAATGACAATTTAGGACGATTGTTAAACTATTGTTAAACCATCGTTGAACCATTGTTTGACTATTGTTAATCATGGTTGTCTCCCAAATCGATAAAAATTAGTTCATCTTCCTTCACCATTTTTAAATGTTCCCGTGCAATTTTTTCTATATGTTCGTCTGTGTTACCGCTTTCTATCTGACCTTTTAATGATTGAATATCTTTTTCCATTTTGTCTATGTCTTCTAATAAGGTTTCTTCACGGGTTTTTAAATGTTTCATCTCTCTGTATTGATCATAAAAAGTAAATAGGACATAAAACACGGATAAGATAAGTACCATTTTTATTATCAGTTTGCTGTAGTCCCTTCTTTTAGGTTTCTTCATGCGTGTGCGCTCCTATTTCTTTTTAAAGTATATTCCAATTGCCTTGCCTGTATCCCTAATAATATTTTTAGGTAGGCTACCTATTCTTCTTGCCTTATAGTATAAAGGTTTTATCTGTTTTTTGCAACAATTATAGGGTCCTGTAATTAAACATAATGTGACGCTAAGCGGATATTTTATTATTTTAAAGATATCCATAATGAAGTTTTTTATGGACCTGAGTAAAAATAACATGCCTTTTATCGCTAATGCACTCAATGAAAAATGATAAAAACTCGCTCCCATTGTGAATCCTAAAAAGTTATAGTAACGTATTGCTCCCTCGTTGCTGAATACAAGTACATAAAAAGCAACTATAAAGATGAATACCCAAAATACTAAATCCTGTAACATGGTTGCTATTTTCTTAGGTCTGAAAAGCCCCCTGAATATACGATATAAATCATACATAAATCCAATTAGAATTCCCCCACAAATGGTGATGAGTAATATGTAGGTCTCTTGAGACAATGAATATATATACAAATTAATCACCCCAAACAAGGTTATTTTAAATTCTACCTATATACTATGTGGCTATAACTTGTCAGGTGACAAATATATTTGATATTTTGTGTCTGAGCCTGAATTTGGGGATTGGGCGAATACACGGAAAACCACGGGGACAGGGCCCCCGGTCAAAACAGACTGACCACGGGACCGGTCCCCGTGGTTTTCTAAATATGGAACCTAGGCGGACACATGGGCTTGCCCATGCAGTGCCGAAAGCAGGCGACCACCGGCGGACGATTAGAAGCGCCCCTACGTGTTGGAAGTCGGAAATCGGCAGACCGGGCGGTGGTTGGAAATCAAAAATATGGTTTATCAAATGCAAAAATGAAAAACCATGCATAACCGCTATGGTTTTTCATAAATAACATGACAATAGTCACTATTTAAACATTTTTCCCAAAAATCCGGTTCTTCTTTCTCCCATGCCATGTTTATCGCTATAATTGAGGGAATATACAATCCCGGTGATTGATATGTTACCGTCTTCTATATTGAGCTTGTTGACGTCCAGCTCCCCGCCCTTAATCGTTAATACCCCCGCCACGGTTTCCAATATTACTGTTTCACTGTTAAAGCTTATAACATGTTCGACACCCGAGACATTAAGTTTTTCTCTATTTTCTAGCATTATGCTATGGTTTCGATACTCGTTTGTCCTTTTTTCTTCCAAGGTGCTCACCCTTCCCAACATTAATTAACATTATTAT
>DASRMN010000115.1:0-3047 GCA_035647935.1 Clostridia bacterium
TAATTATTGCGAGGAACTTACAGAATATAAATTATAACCACCCTGTTTTGGAGAAATAGAATCGGCCCTAAAATGGCTCTTATTTTGGAGCCGGTTCTATTGTAATAGACAAATCATTGACTGCAAATAACTCTTTTAGGCTCTCCCACAACTCGTCTACACCTTCTTTTTTCAGTGAAGATACAGGTATTATTTTATCCGTCGCCGACATCCCAAGTTTTTTACGAATAATTTTAAAATGTTTTTGATAATTACCCCTGGATATCTTGTCAGATTTTGTTGCAACAACGACTGTTCCATACCCGTAGTGTTTTATCCAATCATACATCATCTTATCATCTGCCGTGGGTTCATGACGAATATCCACTAAAAGTATAACTTCATATAGATTTTTCCTGCTCTGTAAATAAGTCTCTATCATTTTTCCCCAGTTTGCTTTTTCACTCTTAGATACCTTCGTATAGCCATAACCGGGCAAATCAACCAAATAAAACTCTTTATTTACCAGATAGAAATTGATTGTACGGGTCTTCCCGGGGCTGGAACTTACCCTAGCTAAATTTTTCCTGTTTAACATAGTATTTATGACGGAGGATTTTCCTACATTAGATCTCCCTACAAACGCAAATTCCGGCTTCCCGTCATCCGGATATTGCTTTGGAGATACGGCACTAATCACTATTTCGGAATTAGTTATTTTCATCTGCTTCGCCTCTTTTAAAAGCATGTTTTAATACATCATCCATATGTTCTGCAAAAACAAATTCCAGTCTTCGTTTTACATTTGTCGGTATATCTTCCATATCCTTTTCATTATCTATCGGCAATATTACTTTCTTTATCCCCGCTCTGTTTGCTGCGAGCACTTTTTCTTTAACCCCGCCTATGGGTAGAATTCTGCCCCTCAAAGTAATCTCTCCCGTCATTGCAACATCTTTATATACCGGAGTACCGGTTAAAGCAGATATTACGGCAGTTGCCATAGCCACGCCGGCGGAGGGGCCATCTTTAGGAATAGCACCCTCAGGAATATGGATGTGTATATCCAAATCCTTATGAAAATCCGGATTAATTTTGAGATCATCGACCCTTGAACGTATATAACTTATACCTGCCTTTGCAGATTCCTTCATCACATCACCAAGCTGCCCCGTAAGGACAAGTTCGCCTTCTCCCTGCATAGGTGTAACCTCTACGGACAAAGTATCCCCTCCTACCGGGGTCCAAGCCAAACCTCTTACGATACCCACTTCATCTTTTACATTCGCCATTTCATATCTATAAATAGGGTTACCTAAATATTTCTTTAAATTTCTCGGGGTGATATTAACAGATGTGATTTTTTCCCCTACAATTCGTTTTGCAGTTTTACGGCATAAATTAGCCAACTGTCTTTCCAGGTTTCTAACCCCGGATTCTCGAGTATAATAGTTGATAATATCTCTTATCGCTTTTTTAGAGACCTTCAAGTTTTCCTCTTTTAAACCGTGCTCTCCAATTTGTTTGGGCAATAGATGTATTTCGGCAATTTTGAGTTTTTCTTCCTCGGTATACCCTGCAATCCTGATCACTTCCATACGGTCCAATAGGGGTTTTGGTATAGTATCTACACTGTTAGCCGTTGTTATAAACATCACCTTCGAAAGGCTGAAAGGAAATTCTAAATAATGATCTGTAAAATCGTGATTTTGTTCCGGATCCAATACCTCAAGCAATGCAGAGGCCGGATCTCCCCTGAAATCACTCGCCAGTTTATCAACTTCATCAAATAAAAACACCGGATTTTTGCTTTTAACTTGCCTAATGGATGTGATAATTCTACCGGGGATAGCACCTACATAGGTTCTCCTGTGCCCCCTGATTTCAGCTTCATCCCTCACCCCGCCTAAAGACATTCTTGCAAACTTTCTGTCTAAAGACCTTGCTATTGACTTTGCAATAGAAGTTTTGCCCACCCCCGGCGGCCCTACAAGGCACAGAATTGGACCCTTCATAGTTTTAGAAAGTTGGCGAATAGCTAAGTATTCTAATATTCTCTCTTTGACCTTTTCCAACCCATAATGATCCTCATCTAAAATCCTGACTGATTTCTTGATATCCAGCGTATCCTTTGTCTCCTTATCCCAGGGCAGGTTTAAGGCCCAGTCTATATAATTTCTGATTACCCCTGTTTCGGCTGAAGATGGTGCAAGTTTTGACAATCTGTTTATCTCTCTCTCAATTTTTTCATTCAGTTCTTTAGAGAGCTTCAGTTTTTTAAGTTTTTGTCTATATTCGTCTACCTCTTCTACTATATTTTCGTCCTCACCCAACTCTTTTTGTATTGCTTTCAGCTGTTCCCTCAAATAATATTCCTTTTGAACTTTATTGATTTGTTTCTTGACTCTTTCGCTTATTTTTTGTTCAATCTCCAAGATCTGTATTTCTTCCAATAATATTCTATACAATGTTTCCAATCTGAGTTTCGGATCAAACGCTTCCAGCACTTCCTGTCTTTTATTAGGATTTAATATGATATTTGAGGCTATAGTATCTGCCAATCTTCCAGGCATGTCTATCTCGGATATATTCAATAAAATTTCCGGAGAAATTTTATTATCAACCTCTATATATTCTGTAAATGCATTTACAACACTGCGCATCAGGGCATCAGTTTCTATATCCTTGGTTATTTCCATTTGATCCATTTGTTCTATAACTTCCACAACAAAATGAGGGTCCTCCTGCAATATATTTGCTATTTTTGCCCTTGAAATTCCCTCTACCAATATTCTGATAGTGTCCCCCGGCAATTTGAGCATCTGCTTAATTTTTGAAACAGTACCGACTTTATAAAAATCATCCGGAGTGGGCTCATTTATTTCCGCTCTTTTCTGAGAGGCTAAAAAAATTAATTGATCATTCACCATAGCCTCTTCCAGAGCATTGATAGAAGCCTCTCTTCCTATATCAAAATGCATTATCATATATGGAAAAACAGTTATACCGCGTAAAGGAATTAAAGGAAGCTTACGTCTCATGACACCGTTTCTATATAATTCCATATT
>DASRMN010000116.1:0-7099 GCA_035647935.1 Clostridia bacterium
TGCCTATATATATAATTTTATGATTTTTATCCGTCATCATATATACTCCCGGTTTGTCCGGTAATGTTTTTAATTTCTGTTTTATATCTGTACTGAACATTTTTCCCTCCCATAATGCGACCCGGTAAAATTATTGCTGTATTTTCTTCAGCATTCAAACTTCTAGCCCCTGACTTTAAGCATAGGTTCGGCTATAAGCGGTTTTAAAAACTTGCCTGTATAGGATTGTTCCACGGTTGTAATTTGTTCCGGTGTACCTGCGGCAATAACTTCCCCGCCTTCATCCCCGCCTTCAGGGCCCAAGTCTATAATATAATCTGCTGTTTTAATAACGTCAAGGTTATGCTCTATGACTAAAACTGCGTTCCCGCCATCCACAAGTCTTTGCAAAACTTCTATCAACCTGTCTATATCTGCGGTATGAAGACCTGTGGTAGGTTCATCTAATATATATAGTGTTCTGCCCGTACTCCTTTTACCTAACTCGGATGCCAGCTTGACTCTTTGGGCTTCTCCCCCGGATAATTGGGTAGAGGGCTGTCCCAGTCTGATATAGCCCAACCCCACATCGTATAAGGTCTGCAGTTTCCTTTTTATTCTCGGTATATTTGCGAAAAAAGCAAGGGCTTCTTCCACATTCATCTGCAAAACATCGGCTATAGTCTTACTTTTATATTTTACCTCCAGAGTTTCCCTATTATATCTTTTGCCCTTGCATACCTCGCAGGGCACGTATACGTCAGGAAGGAAATGCATCTCTATTTTTATAATGCCGTCCCCTCTGCAGGCTTCGCACCTTCCGCCCTTCACATTAAAACTGAACCTTCCCTTTAAATAGCCCCGCATTCTGGCTTTTGTGGTCTGTGCAAATATATCACGTATATCATCAAATACACCTGTGTAGGTGGCGGGATTAGAGCGCGGTGTCCTTCCTATGGGGCTTTGGTCTATTTCTATTACCTTATCGATATGCTCTATTCCTCTTATTTCTCCGTGCGCCCCGGGTCTGGGTTTTGCTCGATTCAATTCCTGGGCAACTTTTTTATACAGTATTTCATTTACCAGTGTGCTTTTACCGGACCCTGAAACACCTGTAATACAGGTAAACACACCCAAAGGTATTTCAACATCAATATCCTTTAAATTATTTTCCCTAGCACCGATTATCTCTAACCAGTTGCCGTTGGGCTCCCGTCTTCTTTCAGGGATCTCAATTACCCTCCTGCCACTTAGATATTGACCTGTGATAGATTGTTCTATTTGCATAATCTGTTCTATGGTGCCTTCTGCTATGATGTTTCCGCCGTGAATACCCGCACCCGGACCGATATCGATAATATGATCCGCCATGTGCATGGTACCTTCATCGTGTTCTACCACTATTACCGTATTTCCAAGATCAGTTAAATGTCTCAAGGTTTTTAATAATTTATGATTATCCCTTTGGTGTAACCCAATACTCGGCTCGTCAAGAATATATAAAACCCCCACCAAACTGGAACCTATTTGAGTAGCTAAGCGGATTCGTTGTGATTCCCCGCCGGATAGAGACCCTGCGCTTCTTGACAGGGTTAAATAATCTAGGCCCACATCCATCAGGAAATCCAGCCTAGCTTTAATTTCTTTTAATATCTGTCTGGCGATAAAGGCCTTTCTATCGTCCAGTTTTAACTCGTTAAAGAACTGTTTTGCATCCTTTATGGAAAGCTCCGTTATCTCGAAAATATTCTTGTCCGCAATAGTGACTGCTAAGGCAACATCTTTTAGCCTAGCACCCTTACAAGTTTCACATTTATTTTCTGCCGTATATCCTTCGATTTTTGCCCTTGCGTATTCAGAATTGGTTGTCCTGTATCTTCTGGCTAAGTTGGGAATGACACCCTCAAATACAGAGGAATAGTCTCTTATACCCCCAAATTTAGACTCGTATCTGAACTTTACTTTCTTCTTGCTGCTTCCGTATAATATATCTTCAACCACCTCTTCAGGCAGGTCCTTTATTGGAGTATCCACATCACAATCATATTGCTTTGCTATGCTTTCCAACATTTTAAAATAATAAGTGTTATCATTGGCAGGTCCCGATCCGCTCCAAGGGGCTATGGCCCCCTCCCTAATTGTCAAGTCTTTGTTTGGAATTACTAATTCCGGATCTATATTTTTCATATATCCTATACCGTTACATTCGGGACAGGCACCGAAGGGACTGTTAAATGAAAACATTCTGGGTGCTAACTCCTCTATCCCGATTCCGTGTTCGGGACATGCAAACTTTGTGGAGAACAGTATCTCTTCCTTATCTATTATATCCACAATCACTAATGAATCACTGAGTTTTAACACTGTCTCAATAGAATCTGCCAGTCTTGACTGTATACCTTCTTTAACAACAATTCTGTCTACAACCACTTCTATATCGTGTTTTTTTGTTTTGGCGAGTTCAATATCCTCATATAAATCCCTTACTTCCCCATCAATACGAACCCTTACAAAACCTTCTTTCCTTATTTCCTCCAATACTTTTTGGTGCTCCCCTTTTTTCCCTCTGATAATGGGAGCCAACAATTGTAACCTTGTACCGGTCTCCAATTCCATAATTTTGTCCACTATTTGCTCTACTTCCATCTGGCTGATCTCCACACCGCATATAGGACAGTGGGGTATACCTACCCTAGCGAATAACAGTCTCAGATAATCATAAATTTCCGTAACCGTACCTACAGTAGAACGCGGATTTTTGCTGGCAGCTTTTTGGTCTATGGAGATTGCCGGCGAGAGACCTTCTATATATTCCACATCCGGCTTTTCCATTTGTCCTAGAAACTGTCTTGCATATGACGATAAACTCTCTATATATCGCCTCTGACCCTCTGCATAGATTGTATCGAGGGCCAGTGAGGACTTTCCGGAACCGGAAATTCCGGTTATAACTATGAGTTTGTCCCTGGGTATTTCAACATTAATATTTTTTAAATTATGCTCTCTTGCCCCTCTTATAATGATTTTATCTTTTGACATTAATTATCCCTTCCTAAACATACTTTTCCCTCAAATCTGTCCGTCTCAGAATTTATATGTGTTACCTATACCGCAATAAATGAAAACATTGTTTTTTGTAGGGGCAGACGACTCTGTCTGCCCCCGGGTGGACAGGGTCGTCCACCCCTACCTTCATAGCAATGATAAACATAGATCCGTCGTAGGCGCCATTTATACCTCTCGTTCTGGGATGACAAAAGTGTGGGATTTTCATAGCAATGGCAAACATAGATCCATCGTAGGCACCATTTATATCTCCCATTTTAGGATGACAAAGATGTAAAGTCTCTTTTAAGAGATTCGATTTTATCCCTTAATTCTGCAGCTCTTTCAAATTGTAAATCCTTGGCTGCCCGCATCATTTCCTTTTCAAGGTTCCTGATCAATTTTTCAAATTCCCCGACAGACAAATCTTTTTTAATTGATACTTTGCCGTATTTAACTTCTTCTTCCGCAACCTTAGTTGCTTCTATGACATCTCTGATGCCTTTTTCAATAGATTTCGGTTTTATATTATGCTCCAAATTATATTGCTCTTGTATTTTTCTCCTTCTTTCGGTCTCGTCTATAGCTGTTCTCATAGACCTGGTAATTCTATCCGCATACATGATGACTTTTCCTTCCACATTTCGCGCAGCCCTGCCGACTGTTTGAATCAACGAAATTTCAGAGCGTAAAAACCCCTCTTTGTCCGCATCCAATATAGCAACTAAAGATACTTCAGGTAAATCCAAACCTTCTCTTAACAAATTAATACCTACCAAAACATCAAATTCACCTAGACGAAGGTCCCTGATTATTTCCATTCTCTCTATAGTCTTTACGTCCGAGTGCAGGTATTTCACTTTTATATTGATTTCCTTCAGATAATCCGTCAAATCCTCCGCCATTTTCTTTGTGAGTGTGGTAATCAACACTCTCTGTTTCTTTTCAACCTTTTTGTTTATTTCACTGATTAAATTATCAATCTGTCCTTCAATAGGTCTGACTTCAATTGCCGGATCCAGTAATCCCGTAGGTCTTATCACCTGTTCCACAATTTTATCTTTTTTCTCCATTTCATAAGGCCCCGGAGTAGCACTTACATATAAAATTCGATTTACCAGTTGTTCAAACTCTCCAAAATTGAGGGGCCTGTTATCATAAGCCGACGGCAACCTGAAACCGTAATTAACCAAAGATTCTTTTCGTGAACGGTCTCCGCCATACATTGCCCTGACCTGTGGCAACGTAACGTGGGATTCGTCTACAATAGTCAAATAATCATCAGGAAAATAATCTATGAGTGTATAGGGTCTGCTTCCCGGCGCACGCCCTGTTATATGTCTCGAGTAGTTTTCTATGCCCTGGCAAAACCCCACTTCCCTCAACATTTCAATATCATACATAGTGCGTTGTTGCAGCCTTTGTGCTTCTACAAGTTTGTTCTCTTTCTTGAGATATTGTACGCGCTCCTGTAATTCTTTTTCTATCGATTTTATAGCCTGTTCTATTTTTTCTGCGCTTGTGGCATAATGAGATGCCGGGAAAATAGAAGCATGCTGTCTTATTCCGATTATCTCTCCCGTTAAGCTGTTCACTTCTATTATTCGATCCATTTCATCACCAAAAAATTCAACACGAAGAACATTGTCCCCGGATGAAGCCGGAAATATCTCTACGACATCTCCCCTCACCCTGAAGGTTCCGCGCACAAAGTTTATATCATTTCTTTCATATTGTATATCCACTAATTGTCTTAAAACTTCTTCTCTGTTTTTTTCCATACCTGTTCTGAGAGAAACCACCAATCTTTTATATTCCCCCGGATCTCCCAGACCATAAATACAGGAAACACTGGCAACTATGATAACGTCGCGTCTCTCCAACAAAGCCGAGGTAGCAGAGTGTCTCAATTTATCAATTTCGTCGTTAACCGACGCATCTTTTTCTATATAGGTATCACTGTGCACAACATATGCTTCCGGTTGATAATAATCATAATAACTCACAAAATATTCCACCGCATTGTTCGGAAAAAATTCCTTAAATTCACTGCAAAGTTGTGCGGCCAAAGTTTTATTATGAGCAATTACCAAGGTGGGTTTTTGGACTTTTTCTATTACATTTGCCATAGTAAATGTTTTTCCGGAACCTGTAACTCCCAATAATACCTGATGTTTTGCTCCCGAAACGATGCCTTTAGCCAAGGCATCTATTGCCTCAGGCTGATCACCTGTAGGTTTATAATCGGATACAATTTTAAACTTTTCTACCACATATATCTCCCCTTCTAGATTCCGACCTTTAACCTTTTTTCAGTCAGGCAGGCAGGGTCGTTAGACTGTGCGAAAATTGTCATTGCTATGAAAATCGTAGGGGTGGACGACCCTGTCCACCCCGGGCAGACAGAGTCGTCTGCCCCTACTATCTCAGATGACAAAAAAAGCAGGAAAAGTGCTTTTCGCACAGTCTATAGTCCCCACCTTGCTTCTTTACACCTACATTACTATTATACCATGATTTAAGGTTAATAAAAACATCCCCAAGGCCTCGGGGATGCTTTTGTTGCGTTACATCTTTTTCCAAATATCTTTTAATTTTTTCGTATTTCTTTCCTTAATACTTCTATGGCTTTTTTCAATTGTGTGTCTTCGTGGGATTCAATTTCAAGCCCGTCTTCCAGCTCCTCCGGAAGTTCTACCACAATGTCCGGCTCTACTCCGATACCGTGAATATTGGTTCCGTTTGGTGTAAAGTACTCGGAAATTGTGAACTTGAATCCTGTTCCGTCTTCAAGGGGTTTAACTTGTTGTACTAAACCCTTGCCAAATGTGGTAACGCCTATTATTTTACCTTTTTTACCATCTTTAATTGCACCTGCCAGAATTTCGGAGGCGCTTGCACTTCCCTTATTGACCAGAACGGTAATCGGTAGTTTCAACTGCCTTTTATCGGATTTCTCCACTTTTCTATTTCCATTACGGTCTTCCGTATATACAATTATCTGTTCCCCTAATATCTCGTCGGCAATTTCCACGCATTCGTCCAATAAACCTCCGGGATTGTTTCTTAAGTCAAGAATAATCCCTTTAACATTTTTCTTTTTCAACTGTCCCAAATGTTCCTTAAAATCTTTAGCAGTTTGTTCATCAAACATACTGATCCTGATATAACCGATATCCTTTTCTATAACCTCGGAACGAACCGTTTTAAGCCGAACTTCTTCTCTTATAATAGTTACATCAAATATTTCATCCCTGCCTACCCTCGAAATTGAGAGTCTCACATCTGTTCCCGGTTCCCCCTTCATTAAATCTACCGCATAATCCAGTTTATCGCCGAATATTGCTTCACCGTCCACATGTATTATTCGGTCCCCCGGAATAAGTCCCGCTTTTTCCCCGGGCGTATCTTCTATCGGGGATACCACTGTTACATAACCATCATCACCCGGAGTCACAATTACACCGATTCCTCCATAAATCCCTTGTGTTCTGGTAACTAAATCGCTGTATTCCTTTTCGTCCATATATAACGTATATGGGTCCCCAATACTATTGAACATACCTTTTATGGCACCCTCAACAAGCTTGTCTTCATCAAGTTCTTTATAATAGTTTTTTAACAGATAATTCTTGAGCGTTATAAGTTTCTCACATTGTTTGTAACTGCCCCTCGGTATTGCATATCCGAACCCTAAAGAAGATGTCACCATATTGCTGACTGTAAAATTTATGATAGTAGTAAGTATGATAATTATCAGGGCCCCGATTACAGCTTTTCGTTTACTGATCATGCGATCTTCCCCTTTGAATTATTGATTACATCGTATTTTATTCTATGGTACATTATAAAACATTATACCTTACTACTATGTATTATACAAAAAAATATTAGGAATTAGCATGGGAACAGCAGACTGTGCGGGACAGGTAGGGGCAGACGACTCTGTCTGCCTAGGGTGGACAGAGTCGTCCACCACTACAATTTTCACAACAATGACAAAAAGCAGGAAAAATGCCTTTTCACACAGTCTGACCCGTCCCCATATTCATTCCTTTGTTAATTTAGTTACCCC
>DASRMN010000117.1:0-4512 GCA_035647935.1 Clostridia bacterium
ATTTAAAATACATACTAGAAGATTTTGGAATAGAGGGGTTTGACGGACTCCTGTTGGATCTGGGGGTGTCTTCACACCAATTGGATGAGGCCGAACGGGGTTTTTCCTATATGCATGATGCCCCCCTTGATATGAGAATGGACAACAGAAGTAGTTTAACAGCCGGGGACATAGTTAATAACTACTCTGAAAGGGACCTAGAGAAAATTATTAAGGACTACGGAGAAGAAAGATGGGCGAAACGTATAGCTCAATTCATTGTAAAATTCAGGGCGGACGAGGAAATTGTTACTACCCATCAATTGGTTGATGTTATTAAAAAGGCAATTCCAAAGGGGGCGCGCACGAAGGGACCCCATCCGGCAAAACGGACCTTTCAAGCCATACGTATTGAGGTTAACAGGGAACTAGATGTTATTAAGGGAACCATAGAAGCGGCTGTAGAGATGCTAAATGTTAATGGAAGGATTTGTATAATTACTTTTCATTCCTTGGAGGATCGGATTGTAAAAAATACTTTCAAATATTTGGCAAATCCTTGTGACTGCCCACAGGAATTTCCGATTTGTCTGTGTAATAAAAAACCCGCAGTTAAAATAATTACACGCAAACCGATAACACCCACGGAAAAAGAACTTGGG
Source organism: Clostridia bacterium (assembly GCA_035647935.1). Lineage (GTDB taxonomy): Bacteria > Bacillota > Clostridia > Peptostreptococcales > Natronincolaceae > JAAZJW01. Next base: position 642 of record DASRMN010000117.1, read on the forward strand.
ATAAATCCAAGATCAAGGAGCGCAAAACTACGTGTAGCGGAAAAAATATAGATAAGTTCTAAAGTGGAGAAGGGGTGAATAAAATTGGTATTAGCACGAAAAGAATCTGTATACATAGATGAACAAATAAAAGGGGAAAAACGATCACAAACCCGCAAGAAAGAACAAAAAAATCATAGATTTGCGAAAATTTTCATAACATCTATTGTTGGCATTGTATTTGCATGCAGTATATTAATTTTAACAAGATTCACGGCTATTACCGAAGCCAGATATAACGTTGATAGTTTAGAAAAACGGCTTGAGAAGTTGGAGACTGAAAAAACGAAATTAAGGATAGAGGTAGAGAAAGTCTCAAAATCAGGATGGATAGAGGATGAGGCAAAAACCAGATTGCAAATGGACTATCCAACTACTGAACAAGTAATATGTATAAATGTCGATCCGGCGGAAGTTGCAATGCTAACCGGCAAAATAAATAAATCGGATTATGATGATTCTGTTAAATTGAAGAAGAGAAGAAATTTATACGGATTTTTAAAAAAGTTGGTCAGTTATAGGGAAATCTAAAGGGGGAAGCCCGGGTGACGCAACCTAGTATTTCTAGCAAAAAAAGGCTTATAGTTATGTTTTTACTTGTATCCACAACCCTGTTTGCACTTATAGTACGGTTGGGATGGATACAGATAGTAAGGGGAGAAAAATATAAAGAATTAGCCATCAGGTATCAAACAAGAGATATTCCTATACCCGCAAAGCGTGGAATAATCTATGATAGAAATGGGAAGGAATTGGCTGTAAGCGCAAGTACAAACACGATATGGGTACACCCCAGTGAAGTGGAGGAACCTGAGAAAACAGCCTCAATTTTGGCGGGTATTTTAGAACTTGAGGAGGAAGTGGTACTGAAAAAAGTAAAAGCCAGACAGTCTATAGAGGCCATCGCACTGTATGTTGATGACGAACGTGCAAAGGCAATCAGAACTGAGAACCTGAAAGGGATTTCGGTTTCCGAAGGCAATAAAAGGTTTTATCCTTATGGCAATTTTGCTGCCTATGTTCTTGGTCATACAAATGTTGATAATCAGGGGATTGCCGGTATAGAGTTGGAATACGACAAATACTTAAGTGGAATACCGGGGCGTTGGATTAAAAACACCGATGGAAAAGGTAGGCAATTGCCATTTAGTATAGAAAGATTTCATCAGGCGGAGGACGGACTCAATGTTGTACTTACGATAGATGAGGTTATACAACATTTTGCTGAAAAAGCTGTTCAAAATGCACTGGAAATCCATAAAGCGAAGCGGGTATACGTGATTGTGATGGATGTTAAAACTGCGGAAATATTGGCCATGGCTGTAAAACCCGATTATGATCCCAATTATCCACGGATACCCTTGGACGAGGAACTTAAAAAAGAAATGGAAACCATGGATAACAAAAAACAGCTTGAAACGCTGTTTGCGATGTGGAGGAACCCTGTAGTTAATGATACGTATGAGCCCGGTTCCACCTTTAAATTGATTACTACAACTGCTGCCATAGAAGAAGGAGTAGTTACACCCGATAGTACATTTGTGGGCAGGGGGTCCATAATGGTAGGTGGCAGAAGAATTCGATGTTGGAGATCATATAATCCCCATGGAACCCAGACGCTGGTGGAAGCAGTACAAAACTCGTGCAACCCTGTGTTTGTAGAGTTGGGTCAAAGGATGGGGGCACAGACATTTTATAAATATATAGACGGATTTGGAATATCCGGTCTTACGGGGATAGACCTTCCGGGTGAAAGAAAACCGATCATGTATAGCCTTGAAAATGTTGGACCGGTGGAATTGGCTACAATTTCCTTTGGGCAAAGTATTTCTATAACACCCATTCAACTTGCTAATGCCGTAGCCGCCGTAGCGAATGATGGGAAGCTGATGAAACCGCATTTAGTAAAAGAATTGACGGACGCGGATGGTAATGTGGTCCATCGTTTTGAGCCAACAACAATCAGACAGGTTGTTTCGGAAAAGACTTCGAAAACGATGAGAGAAATAATGGCGGCCACCGTCGATGATGAATCAGGGAGCTTTGCTTATATCCCGGGATACAGAGTAGGAGGAAAGACCGGTACCGCTCAGAAAGTTGTCGGCGGCGGTTATGCACAAGGTTTATATGTATCCTCGTTCATTTGCATAGCACCGGCAGATGATCCTAAATTGGCTGTTTTGGCGATTGTCGATGAACCAATGGGTTTCAGTACTTACGGAAGTTTGACGGCAGCCCCGATGGCCAAAGATATATTGGAAGATTCGTTGAGGTACTTAGATGTCAGGCCCAAATACACAGACATAGAAGAAGAACAATTTGTCAAAAAAGAAGTCGTATTGCCGGAAGTTAGAAATATTACTGTTAAGGAAGCTTCAAAGATATTAGTTGATAAAAATTTACAGTTTAATACGGAGCCGGAATATTGTGCGGACGGAGATGCTACGGTTGTAGATATGTTTCCAAAACCGGGAGCAAAAATTCCGGAAAAATCTATTGTACTTTTATATACAAAACCGAATGAAAATATCCCTTCTCCCATACAGGTCCCGGATTTAAAGGGTAAAACTATTAGGGAAACAAACATTATCTTAAATAATCTGGGTTTGAAGTTAAAAATCAGCGGTAGCGGCTTGGCATTCAGCCAGCATCCCGAGGCGGGAGAAATGGTGGAACTGGGTACAATAATAAGCGTGGAATTTAAGCCCGAACAGACACAATAAATATACAATATATAATGATATCAAAAATGGGCAACTAAAATTAGAGAGAAAACTTTAATTTTAGTTGCCTTTTAAAAATTTACATGGGGTTAATAATGGAAACAGCAGGGGGAGAGGTATGTTTTTAAAGGATATTTTAAACAAAATTAAAGTCAAGGGGGTTATAGGGGACACAAACATAGAAATTAAAGACATTCAACATTATTCTCCATTTATAACCAAAGGCAGTTTATTTATATGTATAGAGGGATTTAAAACAGATGGACAATTTTATATAAAGGAAGCAATTGACAGAGGGGCCTTGGCAATTATCTCGGAGAAGGAAACAGTAGCGGATGGGGTAACCGTAATCCGGGTCGAGGATGCTAGGGGGACAATGGCCTCGATTGCAAACTATTTTTATAATGAGCCTACAAAAAAATTACAGCTGGTAGGTATTACGGGAACAAATGGGAAAACCTCAGTTGCATACATGGTTAAGAATATTTTTGAATTCTGTGGTAGAAAGATTGGACTTATTGGCACTATTTCCAACTGGATTGGAGATATAAAGATGGAAGCCATACGGACTACCCCGGAATCATTGGATTTACAAAGAATGTTTTCACAAATGTTACAACAGTCTATAGATACATGTGTTATGGAGGTCTCATCACATGCTCTGGAGCTGAAAAGGGTAGATGACTGTATATATAGGATAGGACTGTTTACCAATTTAAGTCCGGAACATTTGGATTTCCATACTGGTATGGAAGATTATAGAGAAGCAAAGAAAAAATTGTTTTATAAAACAATCTTGTATAATATTATAAATATTGATGATCCTCATGGAAGGATTATAGCAGAACAAATCAAAGGCCTAGAGACCCCCCTATTAACGTTTGGTATTAAAGAGAAAGCGGACATATATGCCACCGATATAGATATGAGCATTAGGGGCGTACGCTTTAACATTAATATATTAGGTGATATCATACATGTTGACGTTAAGATACCCGGCATGTTTACTGTCTATAATGTAATGTCGGCGGCGATAATCTGTCATTGCCTCGGTATTTCCGCAGACAAAATAAGCAAAGCACTGAATAATATGAAAAGCATACCCGGAC
>DASRMN010000118.1:0-9708 GCA_035647935.1 Clostridia bacterium
CAGATAATATACACATAAAAAGAGTGGAGATTAAACCAAGTATTATAAGTTATATCAAAAAATTGCAAGTTATTCACATAGTTATCCACATATTGTGAATAACTATGGATACTGTTAGCACCTTTTTATATGTTATCAACAGGTATATAAATAATAACAAATAATGGCGAAGGTTTCAATAGCTAATGATGATACTCACAATTTAAATTTTTTGTGTATATTGTTGTTCACATATTGGACGAATAGGTTTTTCTTGACAGAGGCGGGCAATCTGGATATAATTTATTAGTAAGTGTATCTAAAAATAATTTGAATTTCTATAAATTATAAAACAGTACTCTATTGGTACTTGAAGGGGGTGTATTGTATGAAGAGAACATATCAACCAAAGAGGAGACAGAGGTCCAAAGAACATGGATTCAGAAAAAGAATGTCAACAAGTTCCGGCAGGAGGATAATAAAAAACCGTAGATCAAAAGGCAGGAAGAGATTGACTGCATAGGCCACACGAGGGGCCTTTTTCTGTAGTTGGAAAGGTTTGGTGAAGTTGGTAATGAGGGCCATCAATAGGTTAAAAAAAAACGAGGACTTTAGAAAGGTTTATAGAAGAAGAAAATCGATGGCAAATAAATTACTTATTATCTATATTTTAGAAAACAAATATGGGTATAATAGAGTAGGCTTTACCGTTTCCAAAAAAATAGGGAAAAGCGTTACAAGAAATCGTGTAAAAAGATTGTTAAGAGAAAGTTATCGTTTAAATGAGAAGAAAATATTATCAGGGTATGATATTATATTTGTAGCGAGGAACACAACATCAAAGGCTTCCTATAAGGAGATAGAAGGTGCCATGTTGCATCTGTTCAGAAAAATGAAATTGGTAAAAAGGCTGTAAAACACTGGAGAATAAGATGATATCCAAAATATTTATTTTTTTTATTAAGCTATATAGGAAATATATATCCCCTCTGAAAAAGCCCAGTTGTAGATTTCATCCCACTTGTTCGCAATATGCTCTACTGGCTTATGAAAAGTATGGTGTTTTTAAGGGAAGTTACTTAGTTTTAAAAAGAATATTAAAGTGTCATCCCTTTCACCCTGGAGGATACGATCCTATTAAGTAACATATTAACACGTAGTATTGGGGGTTTTGAATTTGAATGTATTAGCAAGGCCATTGGGTGCACTGTTGAAATTAATATTTGACCTAACAAAAAATTATGGGTTGTCTATTATATTATTTACCGTAGTAGTAAAATTGTTAACTATTCCTTTAACATTAAAACAAACTAGGTCGGTAAGAGAAATAAACGAAATACAACCCGAATTAAAAAAATTACAGGAAAAATATAAAAACGATAAGGAACAATTAAATGTTAAAATCTTGGAATTATATAAGAAACATAAAATCAGCCCTTTTGGAGGATGTCTTCCCTTGCTGATTCAGATTCCGATTCTCGTTGGGTTATTTGCCGCTTTAAGGGAGCCGGCCAAATATGTTTTTGAGTCTGAGGCAGTTTATAAGACCATAAACACCAGTTTTTTATGGTTATCCAATTTGGCAATGCCGGATCCGTTTTTATGGGGATTACCTTTATTAGCGGGACTATCAACATATTTATCTTCAGTGACCATATCTACAGGAGCTCCCGCTGATCAAAATCAGAAAATAATGACATATTTTATGCCGATTATGATTTTTTGGTGGGGAATAAAGCTTCCGGCAGGTCTTACACTATATTGGGTGATTAGTAATGCGTTCCAAGCAATTCAACAACTTATAATTAGGAGACCTCGGGTAAAATTAAAGGAGGGTTAGAAATAGTATGAAGTTGTTAGAGTCAACGGGGAAAACGGTTGAGGAAGCCATTGCTTTAGGATTGAAGGAGCTGGACACAAAAAGGGAACAAGTAGATGTAAAGATACTTGAATTACCTAGTAAAGGACTTTTCGGTATTATAGGTTCAAAACCGGCAAAGGTACGATTAACTATGGTAAACAGACCTGAAGATAACGCAAAAACATTTTTAGAAAATTTGTTTAGAGCAATGGAAGTAGATGTGACTATGGATATTGAACAAAAAGATGATACATTATCGGTAAATATAGAAGGCTCGAACATGGGTATAATTATCGGACGAAGAGGTCAAACATTAGATTCTATACAGTATTTATTAAATCTGGTTATAAATAAAAACAGTGACAGGTATATCAAAGTATTTGTTGATACGGAAAACTACAGAAAAAAGAGGGAGGATACCCTAGTCAGGTTAGCGAGTAAAATGGCCAGTAAGGTGCGTAAAATCGGCAAAACCATAGCTTTAGAGCCGATGAACCCTTACGAACGAAGAATTATTCACGCCAGTTTACAGAGTAACCCTTTTATACAAACATATAGCGAAGGGGAGGAACCATATAGGAAGGTTATAATTGCACTGAAAAAATAAAAATTATCTGAATTTAAGCAAATAAGGGCGGTCCCTGACCGCCCATTGTTATGAAAATTAACACGGGGACGGCAGACTGTGTGAAAAATGTCATCCTGAGCGAAGCGAAGGATCTCAAATGGCTTAAAAACGAGATTCTTCGCTACACTCAGAATGACAAAAAGCGAGAAAAGTGCTTTTTCACACAGCCTGACGGTTCTATTGTTAATTTCTCTAATGAAACCAACAAAATTTGATATAATAACTAATACATACATTTTAACAATCGTTCAACTATGGTTCAGCAATCGTTCAGCAATTGTTCAAGAGGAGGTGAAAACCGTGTTTTTGGACGACACTATCGCCGCTATCGCAACCGCTCCGGGAGAGGCGGGAATAGGAATAGTCAGAATCAGCGGAGAAGAATCAATAGAAATAATAGATAAAATTTTTGAATCTAAAAGAGGCAAAAAATTGAGCCAATACAAATCTAGGCGAATAACCTATGGTTATATAATAGATCCCGAAACAAACGAGAAAATTGATGAAGTCTTGGTTTCATACATGAAAGCGCCGGATACATACACAAGAGAAGACATAGTGGAAATAAATTGTCACGGTGGAATGATGCCCGTAAAGAGGATACTGGAGCTTGTGTTGAGGTCCGGTGCCAGAGCCGCTGATCCCGGGGAATTCACTAAAAGAGCATTTTTAAACGGAAGGATTGATTTGGTACAGGCAGAAGCCATAATGGATCTCATCGGTGCCAAAACAGAAAAAGGATTTGATGTAGCACTAAACCAACTGGAGGGATTTTTGTCAAAGGAAGTTTCGAAAATCAGAGAAAAATTATTGGAAATGCTGGCACACATAGAGGTTTCTATAGATTTTGCGGAGGAAGATGTCGATGAAATAACCTTGGATATTCTGCTGGAAAGCAGTGAGGAGGTAAAAAAAGACATCCAAAAATTATTGGACACTTCACATACGGGAAAAATAATAAGAGAAGGATTGAGCACGGTGATTGTAGGAAAGCCGAATGTAGGAAAGTCCTCTCTCCTCAACGCATTGATCAGAGAATCGAGGGCTATAGTGACAAACGTTCCGGGCACAACAAGGGATGTAATAGAAGAGTATCTAAGTATAAAAGGCATCCCCCTCAGGTTAATTGACACTGCAGGAATAAGGGAAACGGATAATGTTGTAGAAAAAATCGGTGTAGAGAGATCGAAAGAACTTTTCAATTTGGCGGATTTGATTATAGTAGTGTTGGATGCTTCCGACAATTTGACAAAAGAGGATTTGGAGATAATGAACCTTATCGGTTCCAAAAGGGCTTTAATTATAATCAACAAAACAGACCTTCCCCAAAAACTTGATGTGGATGAGGTAAGGAATATCGCAAAAGACAAGGATATAATCGAAATATCCATAACTGAAAATATAGGGATAGAACAGATAGAAGACACCTTAGCAGAGATGGTATATCAAGGTGCAGTAAGGGCAAAGGACAGCCTGTTAGTTACCAACATAAGGCATAAGGATGCATTGGAAAGGGCGTTAAGGAGCATAAAGGACGGTATAAAAGCTATAGAAAAACGATTGCCGCTGGATTTTATAGAGGTAGACATAAGGGACGCTTGGCAGACATTAGGTGAAATCACAGGGGATACAGCGGGAGAAGATTTGCTGGATCATATTTTTGAAAATTTCTGTATAGGAAAATAACATGTTTCACGTGAAAAAATGGAGGAATGAGGATGAGGACGTACAATGCAGGGAGCTATGATGTTGTGGTAGTAGGTGCCGGACATGCAGGTTGTGAGGCCGCCCTAGCCGTTGCCAGAATGGGTTATAAAGCAATAATGCTGACTATGACATTGGATTCCATAGCTTCTTTACCCTGTAATCCATCTATCGGCGGAACGGGAAAAGGCCACTTGGTAAGGGAAGTGGACGCCTTGGGCGGGGAAATGGCATTGAATATAGACAAGTCTTTCATTCAGAGCAGGATGTTAAATACAGGAAAAGGACCGGCGGTGCATTCCCTAAGGATTCAAGCGGATAAAAACAGGTATCATATAGAGATGAAAAAAACATTGGAAAATCAGGACAACTTGGACCTAAGGGAGGGAGAAGTAACGGACATAATAGTGGAAAACAACACTGTAAAGGGAGTCACCACAAGAACAGGTTCCATATATTATGGAAAAGTGGTCATATTGGCTACAGGGGTATATTTAAAGAGCAGAATATTTATAGGAGAAGTTAACTATGAATCCGGTCCTACGGGCCTATTTCCCGCAATGTATTTATCCGACAGGCTCAAGGAGTTGGGATGTAATATGCGGAGGTTTAAAACAGGTACTCCCGCCAGAGTGCATAAGGATACCATGGATTTTTCAAAAATGACTATCCAAAAATGGGACGAAGAAATTGTTCCTTTTTCATTTATGAATGAAAATTTGCATAAGGATCAGCAGCCTTGCTGGTTAACCAGAACTACCGAGGAAACACATAAAATAATTGAGGAAAACCTTCACAGGTCTGCTATGTATCGAGGAGACATAGAAAGCATAGGCCCAAGGTATTGTCCTTCCATAGAAGACAAAATTGTCAAATTCGGCGATAAACCTTCACATCAGATTTTTATAGAGCCTGAAGGCGTAGAAACAAAGGAGATGTATATACAGGGCCTATCCACCAGTCTGCCTGAAGAGATTCAAATAAAACTGCTCAGGTCTGTTATAGGACTGGAAAATGCGAAAATTATGCGAGCGGCCTATGCAATAGAATATGACTGTATAGATCCTACACAGTTAAGACCTACTTTAGAGATAAAACATATCAATAATTTATTCAGCGCGGGCCAATTCAACGGCTCGTCGGGGTATGAAGAGGCGGCCGCCCAAGGTATCATGGCGGGAATTAACGCCGTTCTGAGGATAAAGGGGGAAGAGCCCTTTGTTTTAGACCGCTCGGAAGCCTATATAGGTGTTTTAATAGACGATTTGGTAACAAAAGGTACGGACGAACCATACAGAATGATGACTTCTAGGGCGGAATATCGGCTTATCTTAAGACAAGATAATGCAGACCTCAGATTGACGGAAAAGGGATATAAACTCGGGTTGGTCGGGGAAGACAGGTATAAAAGGTATCTTTTAAAGAAACAACATGTTGAAGAGGAGATAGAGCGCCTGAAAACGACCCACGTTTCTCCTGATATTGCTAATGATGTGCTAAAAAAAGCGAATAGCACCCCTATAAAGGGGGGAGCTTCCCTATATGAACTGTTAAAACGTCCCGAGCTCACTTATGAAAATATTGAGGGGCTGGATAAAGACAGACCGAAAGATTTATTAAAGGATGCTAAAATTCAAAGCGAGATAATTATAAAATATGAAGGATATATTAAAAAGCAGTTGAGGCAAATAGACCAATTTAAAAAATTGGAGAGCAGAAGGTTGGATGAAGACACAGATTATGATAAAATCGACAGTCTGCGAATAGAAGCAAGGCAAAAATTAAACAGTATTAAGCCGTTATCCGTGGGACAGGCATCCAGAATTTCCGGAGTATCCCCGGCTGATATTTCTGTATTATTAATATATCTAGAACAAAAAAGACGCAGAAGGGATGCAAGGTAGTGGAATATACAAAACTTTTAAAAACTGGGATAGAAAAAATGGATATGGAGATATCGGACAAACAGGCGGAACAATTTATCAGATACAAAGATATTTTATTAGAATAGAATCAAAAAATGAACCTGACAACTATTACAGAAGAAAAAGAGATTATTATAAGGCATTTTCTGGATTCTTTATCCTGCATACAAACCAAATATTTATCTGTCGGGCCAACAGCCGAGAAAAACGGGAAAAAAATGATAGACATAGGAACCGGCGCAGGGTTTCCCGGAATACCGCTCAGGATAATGCTACCCGAAATAAAACTTACCCTGTTAGATTCTTTAAAAAAACGAATCGGTTTCTTAAAGGAGGTATGTTCGGAGCTCGGCCTAGATGATGTGGAACTTATACACGGGAGGGCTGAGGATTTTGGAAGGGATAAGAACCACAGGGAAAGATATGATTATGTTGTATCTAGGGCTGTGGCGGCATTAAACATTTTAGTTGAATATTGTTTACCGTTTGCAAGGGTAGGAGGACATTTTATCTGTCAAAAAGGACCCAAACTGACAGAAGAAATAGGGGATGCAAAAAAAGCTATAAAAATATTGGGAGGAGAAATTGCAGAGCAAATAAAAATAGATCTGCCGTTCAGTGACAGAGACCATCACATACTGATTATAGGGAAAACAAAACAAACTCCGACTAAATATCCCAGAAAAGCGGGAAAACCAAGTAAAAATCCGATAAAACAGTAAAAACAAGGCACATTTTGTAAAACGAATTTTATAATAAAAAATTTATAACAGGAGGATTAGTAAAAATTTTATAGAAATAATTTAGTATAAATTATCATATCGAATGATGATCAATTGAAATTAACATTACTATAAAGATTTTACAATTTTTTTATTACTATAAAAACGGGACAGACAGGAACGTCTGCCCTTATTGTGGAATAACATTTTCGTTTGTTGTGGAGTGAATAATATATGTAGATTTCGGAGCTATAGTATGTTTATTACAGTTTTGTCTATAGAAAAAGGGGTTATGTTTGATGAGTGCTACTGAAAAGAAGATAGAAGAGATCTTGGTTGATAAAATCATTCCCAATCCTTACCAACCAAGAAAATCGTTTTCTCAGGTGGGGCTGGAAGAACTGAGCGCCTCGATAAAGGCCTATGGCATTCTACAGCCCATAAGCGTCAGAAAAATAGGCGAAGACAGATATGAACTGATAGCAGGGGAGAGAAGATTAAAGGCGGCACGGTTGGCTAAATTAAAAACCATACCTGCTATAGTTAATAATAGCTACACCGATGCAGATTCCGCAATTCTGGCTATTATTGAAAACCTCCAAAGGGAAGATCTGAATTTTATGGAAGAAGCGGAAGGTTATTCAAATCTAATAGAAGATCATGGATTTACACAACAAAATTTAGCTGAAAAAATAGGAAAAAGCCAATCCACCATCGCCAACAAATTGAGGATTTTGAGGCTGGGGATGAACATTAAAAGGAGACTGTTAGAAAACGGATTAACAGAAAGACATGCTAGGGCCTTATTGAAGCTTCCCGATGAGTCCCTGAGAGAAGAAGCCTTGGATGAAATAATCAAGAGCGACTTAAATGTTAAACAAACGGAACAACTAATAAAGGCTATTGTGGAAGATATGGGAAAGGGGAAGGAAACAAGTCCTGTTTGCCCCGCAAAAAAAATAAAGGGTTTTATGAGTTATAGAATATACGTCAATACACTCAGACAAACCTATGAAGCCATCAGGGAAAAACAGAACAATGCGCATTTTAAACAGGTAGATAGGGGTGAATACATAGAAATAATAGTTAAAATACCGAAAAGCTAATCAAAAAAGATTACTAAAAACGATAGTAATCTTTTTTGAAATTGTACTATCTATATATATCCTAACAGTGTTAGAATCCCTATTACAATAAACACGAAACCGGCACCTGTTTGTAAGTAATGGGGCGAAATGTATTTGGTCAAGACAGTTGAAGCGCAAACACCAAGAAAGGAGCTAAGAACCAGCGCCAGAGAAGAGCCAATAAAAACAGGCCATATACTTTTAGATTGGGTAGCTAGGAGCATTGTCTGCAGTTGGGTTTTATCACCTAGTTCAGCTATAAACACCATCCAGAAAGTGGTTATTACTATACTAAACATATTATTATCCTCCCTCGTTAAAAAAACTGAATAAACCCCGGGTTACCTTAACATTATATTCTTTAATATATATTATTATTATAAAAAAAACAACAATCTATTATATTAAAAAACAATCAAACACTTGGAACAAGACACACCTGATCATAATTTTGGATGTAAATGTGTCTGCTGAAGGTGGGAGGTCAAAGGTGAAAGGCCGGAAAAATTAATTATATATCACCTATAATATGATATTCCGGAACTCTGACTTTTGGTTTTCGGCCTTTAATTTAGGTTTGGCAATTTTACGCAGCCATATACTAAAAACTGGAGATAAGAGGTGGGATGTTGGGATGGGACAACCTTCGGTTGTCCCCCAAATACTTACAAAAACTCCTATCCCTTATCTCCCGTTTTTTATTTCTTATGAATCGGGTTGTTTTCCGCGATTTTACATATAGGAAGTCAGAGACCAGAGACGAGATGCTAAACCGGGGGCGACCTTTGGTCGCCTGTTAAATGCTCACAAAAACTTTGACTGCTTACTTCTCGTTTTTAATGCAGGATAATTTGGATTTATATAGAATTCCCATATAAAGCCCTCAAAAAATACTTGTAATTTTGTAAAATTTGTAATACAAAAGCAGTTATGGTTTCACGTGAAACATAATAATACAAAATTCAACAGAAGGGAGAAAACAAAAATGGGAAAGGTAATTGCGGTCTTCAATCAAAAAGGTGGCGTTGGAAAAACAACAACTAACGTGAATTTGAGTGCATGCATTGCTGCAAGCGGCAAAAAGGTTTGTGTTATCGATATTGATCCCCAAGGGAACACATCCAGCGGTTTCGGGATAGATAAAAACGTACTTGAATACACTTCTTATGATATTATCTTAGGAAATGTCAACATCAAGGATGTTATTATACATACAGAATTTGACAATTTGCATTTAATTCCTTCCAGTGTAGAATTGGCGGGAGCAGAGATAGAGCTTACTAATATGAAAAAAAGGGAGACAAGGTTAAAACGAGCTGTTAGTGAAATAAGAGAGGATTATGATTATATTTTTATTGATTGTCCTCCTTCCTTAGGACTGTTAACAATAAATTCCTTAACTGCCGTAGACAGTGTGTTGATCCCAATACAGTGTGAATATTATGCACTGGAGGGAGTGGGCCAATTAATGAGTACCATACAGCTTGTAAAGAAAAATCTGAACCCAAATCTGGAAATTCAAGGCGTGGTTCTCAGTATGTTTGACGGAAGAACAAATCTGTCTATTCAGGTGGTGGATGAGGTAAAAAACTATTTTAAGGGCAAAGTATATACCACAATAATACCTAGGAACGTCAGGTTAGCGGAGGCCCCCAGTCATGGCAGGCCCATAATTTATTATGACAAAAGATCTAGGGGAGCGGAGGCATATACAGAATTGGCGGAGGAATTTTTATATTTGGAAGAGGAAGTGATATAGATG
>DASRMN010000119.1:0-5453 GCA_035647935.1 Clostridia bacterium
TTGTCATCCTGAGACGTACAGAATAAACCCTCCTGCGAAGGATCCCCAAAAGCGAGATTCTTCGTAAGTACTGTTAATACTGCCAGTCTCAGAATGACACAAAGCTGAAATCCGGAATGACAATTTTCACACAGTCTCCCGTCCCCTTGTGTCCCAACCAGACAACCATACAACATTTATAAAGGAGCCCTTCAATGCCTGTACTCGCAGGAATTATTGCAGCACTACTTTCCTATATTCTCAACAAACTGGTATTAAAAAAAATGGGCAACATAGGAATTATTATAGTGGTGCCCCTCATAGAAGAAATCAACAAAACCATTTCTGCAACTATTTTAGATACAAACATAATAGCAACGCACCTTGTATTCGGAGCCATCGAGGGTGTATATGATATAATAAATTCATCTGAAGACGTGGGCAAATGGGCAGCCTTGGTGAGCATAATAAGCCACGGTGTTTTTGGGGCTGCAACATATTTAACAACAAAAATGGGTTATTCGGTTTATTGGGGGATAGCCCTTGCTTGGTTGCTGCATAGCGGTTGGAATTGGTATGTAACTAAATTAGAGGTGAGGGATTAGAGGCGGGAGGTGGGAGGCAGGGGCGGTCTTCGACCGCCCATTAGGTATTTCAGATATTAAAAAGGCATTAGGAAGTGATAAGGAATGGACAAAAGACTATTGCTCGCACCTATGAAAAATTCTACAGATTATATACAACTTATGGACAACATCAAAAAGAAGAAAACCCCCATAGTGACATACGGCCTCAATGAAACACAAAAATCGCATATCATATATGGAATTCATGATGAACTGAAAGGGCAGGTTTGCATAATAACACATAACGATACAGAGGCCAAACAAATACATGAGGATTTAAAATTTTATGCGGGGAACAAAGCCCTGTTATTCCCGGCAAGGGATATATTATTTTACAATATGGAAGCGATAAGTCACAGCACAGAAGAAGAAAGAATGGCCGTAATAGAAAAAATCATCGAAAACGAAAGCTGCATTGTCGTTGTATCGGTAGAAGCACTGCTTCATCAATTGCCCCCTCCTACCTCTTTTATTAAAAATCGGATAAGTTTTGAGATGGGGAAAACGGTAGATTTGGATGAAGTAATAGAAACCTTCATTCTGCTGGGTTATGAAAGAATTGATATAGTGGAGGAAAGGGGCCAATTCGGTATAAGGGGGGACATAATAGACATTTTTCCGGGGTCTTCGGAAACACCCTTCAGGATAGAACTGTTCGGTGATGAGATAGATTCTATCCGTCGATTTCAGGTAAATACACAGCGTTCCATGGACAAAGTAGATTTTGTAAAGATTTATCCTGCAAAGGAAACAGTTATAGGGGAAATTGATATAGAGAAGGTAATCCCCAAACTATATAAGGACTACGAATCCATCGACAAAAAAATAGACTCGAATGCCAAGCAAAACTTAGAAGAAAAACTTGAAGAAACCATAGAAAAATTAAAGGGTCTTAGGGATTTCAGAGGCATAGACAGGTTCCTGCCTTATGTATATGAGGAATCAAGCACATTACTGAATTATTTTAATAAGGACACTATTTTTATACTGGATGATTCCAATCGTCTGAGGGACAAAGCTGATGAATATACAGGTGAATTTCGCCAAAATTTCAGTGTTCTTATGGAAAGGGGAAATGTGTTTCCGAAACAGGGAAAATTAATACTCAATTATAATAAAACGGTAGAAAAACTCAAAGAGCACAGACTGGTCGTGCTGAGCCTGTTACCCAAAGCCATTAGGGATTTCCCGGTAAAGGAAATTATCAACTTCGATGCGAGACCCATGCAATCCTTCAACGGTAAAATGGAATCTTTGATAAAGGAAATAAAGAGATTGCAACATAGGGGTTATAAAATAGTATTGGTTCCCGGCACAGAGGAAAGAGCCTCCAGATTGTTCGAATTTTTAAAGGATAACAGGGTAGATGCGGGATTTAACCCCACCGCAAAAAAGGATATAGTTACGGGGGAAATAGTTATAGTCAGCGGCAATCTGCGCAGGGGTTTTGAATATATAGAAAACAAATATGCACTTATAACGGATTTTGAAATTTACGGTGTCCACAAGCAACAGCGGAAGACAGCCAAAAGAAAAGGCGCCTCCCTGATAAGAGCGTCTATGGATTTGGGCCCGGGGGATTATGTGGTACACGAGGGTCACGGTATCGGAAAATATATCGGGATAGAAGAACTCAAAATAGAGGGAATAAGAAAGGAATATTTTAAGGTAGCCTATTTAGGGGAGGATTTTTTATATGTGCCCATAGATCAGGCTGATCTCATACAAAAATATATGGGCAGTGAGGATGTTCCTCCGAGACTGAACAAACTGGGCAGCGTTGAATGGGCGAGAGTAAAAACAAAGGCGAAAAAGGCAATAGAAGATATGGCGGAGGATTTGCTCAGGCTCCATGCAGAAAGGGAAAAGACAAAAGGGTTTAAATTCAGCGAGGATACGGATTGGCAAAAACAATTTGAGGATCTATTCCCCTATGTGGAAACACCGGACCAACTGAAATGTATAGAAGAAGTGAAAAGGGACATGGAAAAAGAGAAGGCAATGGACAGGTTGCTATGCGGTGATGTGGGATACGGTAAAACAGAGGTGTCCATTCGTGCGGCCTTTAAGGCGGTTATAGATAACAAACAGGTAGCATTTTTAGTCCCCACAACAATTCTGGCCCAGCAACATTATAATACCTTCAAACAGAGGTTTTCGGGATTTCCCATGAACATAGAAATGCTCAGCCGTTTTAAAAATCCCAATGAACAAAAACAAATCCTGGAAGGAATGCGAACAGGTAACATAGATATAGTTATCGGGACTCATAGATTGTTATCCAAGGATGTGCGGTTCAAGGATTTGGGGCTTCTTGTGGTCGATGAGGAACAACGATTTGGGGTCAAAAGCAAAGAAACCCTGAAGCAATTGAAAAAAACCGTAGATGTGTTAACGTTGACGGCAACACCCATACCGAGGACTTTGCATATGTCCATAATAGGAATCAGGGATGTAAGTGTTATTGAAGAACCCCCCGATGAAAGATTTCCTGTCCAGACCTACGTGTTGGCATACAATGAGGCCGTAGTTGCGGACGCTATCACAAAAGAAATATCAAGAGGCGGGCAGGTATATTATGTATATAACAGGGTCCAAAACATTTATAAGGTAGCCAATCAATTAGCGCAGTTGGTGCCTCAGGGCAGAATTGCAATAGCCCACGGGCAGATGTCCGAAAGGCAATTGGAAAGAGTAATGTTGGACTATATGGACGGAGAATATGATATACTGGTTAGTACAACAATCATAGAAACAGGGCTGGATATTTCCAATGTAAATACCATAATAATTTTGGATGCGGACAAACTCGGGTTGTCGCAATTATATCAGCTGCGGGGTAGGGTCGGCAGGTCCTTCAGGCAGGGTTACGCATACCTGATGTATGAAAAGGATAAGATACTTTCCGAAGTGGCGGAAAAAAGGCTTAAGACTATCAAGGAATTCACCGAATTCGGTGCGGGATTTAAGATAGCCATGCGGGACTTGGAAATAAGAGGGGCGGGCAACCTGCTCGGTGGCGAACAACACGGGCATATGGCGGCAATCGGTTATGATTTGTATGTTAAACTTTTGGAAGAAACCATAAGACAGTTAAAAGGAGACCGTGTCGAGGAATTTGAAGACACTATCATCGAGATAAATGTCGATGCCTACATCCCGGAAGAGTATATTAAAAGCCAGGGTCATAAAATAGAAATATATAAAAAGATTGCATCGATACGCGATATAGACGATATGTATAAAATAGAGGAAGAAATAAAAGAACGGTTCGGCAGTATACCGTTGAACACACAAAACTTACTTGTAATCTCATATATAAAATCCATTTCAAGGCCCCTTAAAATAACAGCCATTACACAAAACGGGAAAAGCATTCGTATCCGGTTTAGGGACGATTCTATGATAGATGCCGAAAGAATCAGCAGCATACTCCATAAATATAACAGGAAAATAACGTTTAATGCAACGGCAGAACCCTATTTTATCTATAAAGTGTCCACAATGGATCAAAACAAAATGTTGTTGGAATTGAGAGATATCATAGAAACACTCACCTGCCGTTAGTTGGTCGGTCGTAGTGGCAACCCTTGGCCATCTGCTGATTACTGAAAATCCACGGATAACAGTCCGGCACACCGGCACACTGCCTGTCCGGCTAACAGCCGGGATTTCCGGCTTCCAAAATCGTAGGTGCGATTTCAATCGCCCTATAGACCGATAAAAAAATTGGAAGTTCCAAATTTGACATAAATTAGTTATAATAAAAACAGCGTTTCGAAAAAGACAGAGACAGGAGATGTTAGGATGAGATTAAACACACGAAACAAATCAATGCTTTTAATTGCAATAGTCCTTATTACGGCCATATTGGTTGCCGGATGCTTTAAAAAATCCTCAGGTTTGAAAGAAGGAGTAATAGCTACCGTCAACGGCTCAGAAATTTCAAAAGAGGAGTACGAAAAATTATTAAACTTTTATCTGTCGGAGCTTCGCGGCAGTTACAGTTTGACAGATGATGCATTAAACAAGGATATGGGAACAGGTATAACCCTCCTGGATTCTTTGAAATTGGAGATATTGGATACAATTATAATGGAGCGAATTATTGCCAAAGAGGCGGCGGCAAACAATGTTAAAGTAGATGAGGCGGAACTTCAGGAATTATACGAAGAAAAGCATTTAAGGTTAATGGAGGAAGACGAAGATTATAAAAACATGATCAAAGAAAATAAAATTGACGAAGACCTCATAAAGGAACAAATGGGGAAGAGTCTTTTGGGCCATAAATATAGAACATTCTATTTAGAAAAAATAGAAATATCCGACCAAACCGCTGAAACCTTTTACAACGAAAATAAAGAGATGTTCCATTTAGAAGAAATAAAAGCAAGACATATTTTGGTTGAAGAGGAGCAGTTAGCAAAGGACATTATCAAAAAGCTCGAGGAAGGGGAAGACTTTGCGGAACTTGCAAAGGAACATTCTATAGAACCGGGAGCGCAACAAAGCGGTGGGGATATTGGGTACTTTTCAAGGGATGCTAATCTTGTTCCGGAATTTAAAGAGGCTGCCTTTGCTCTGGAGGTTGGCCAAGTTAGTGAGCCGGTTAAAACAGAATATGGTTATCATGTAATAACTGTGGAGGACAAGGTAGAAGAAAATATAAAATTCGAGGATGCCAAGGAAGGAATTAAACACTCTCTCAAGGAAACAGACTTTCAAAATCATATAGGTGAAATGTTCGAGAATGCGGATATAATCAAAAGAGACAAACTGTAAAAATTTAATGAATAAAAAACCACTAATGGTAAAATAATAATACTACCGTGATATATTTTACTTAAC
>DASRMN010000120.1:0-8106 GCA_035647935.1 Clostridia bacterium
GTTTATATATAGATGATAAAAACACCCGAAGAAGATATGTAAGTGAGGCTATAGATTTTGTGGGATTGGCGGAATATAAAAAATTTTATCCTAAGAAACTGAGCGGGGGACTAAAGAGAAGGTTGAATATAGCCTGTGGAATATCCCACAAACCCAAGCTGATTTTTTTGGATGAACCTACTGTTGCGGTGGATGCTCAGAGTAGAAATTTCATACTTGAAGGTATTAGAAAATTGAATAAGGAAGGGAGCACCGTTATATATACCACCCATTATCTGGAGGAGGCAGAAATGCTTTGCGACAGGATAATAATAATGGACAGGGGAAAATCCCTTGTGACGGGTACAGTGGAAGAATTGAAATCAATCGTAAACACAAGGGAAAAAATAATAATAGAATTTGGAAATCCGGAGGAAGATATATCCGACAAAATAAAATCAATACCACATGTACTGGAAATAGGGAAAGCTCGTGGGGAATATGTTATAAATTTTGAAAATGGAACGAACAATCTTTCCAATTTACTGGATTTTATAAAAGACAATGGCTTAACATACACGAAATTATACAGCCAACTTCCCAGTTTAAATGACGTATTTTTAGAACTCACAGGGAAGGGGCTGAGGGAATAGTATGAGAAACATATTGAGAAACAGTATATATTTGGGAAAAAATATGTTCAGGGACATGAGTTTTACTTTTTGGAGCTTGATGTACCCCATAATATTGGCAG
Organism: Clostridia bacterium; assembly: GCA_035647935.1. Taxonomy (GTDB): domain Bacteria; phylum Bacillota; class Clostridia; order Peptostreptococcales; family Natronincolaceae; genus JAAZJW01. The sequence goes on from DASRMN010000120.1 coordinate 734, forward strand.
GATTTTTTTATATAGCATTCAGCGGAATAATAAATATGGAAATAGAGACTATAAATGTAGGGATTGAAAAGGAAAATCAGGCACGTTATATATTGGAAAATGTAGAAATATTGAATGTGGTGGAAACCTGTGAAGAAAATGTAGAGAAAAGTTTAAGGTCAGGGAAGATAGACGGATACGTAAAAAATGATTTGAGCCTTATGGTAGACGGATCAGGCTTAAACCAAACGGTAATAAAGGGGATACTTGATCAGGTGGCACAGATTATCGCTCTAAATGAACCTGTGCAGAATCTCGATTTCAAAGCAAATTACTTGTCGGCTAAAACTCAAGAGGCGAATCCCATGTTGGTGATTTTCTATTCCTTGATTGCCATGGTATCTACTTATGGGGTTTTTCCCGGCGTTGAAACAGCGATTATATCCCAAGCGAACTTAACTGACATAGGTGCGAGAATAAATACAACACCTGTAAGGAAATCTACACTTTTAGTATCGGGCGTGATAATCGGATTGTTGATAAACATATTATCTAATATACTTCTTCTGTTATTTTTACAACTTGTATTGAAAATGGACCTGCTCAGAAACATATGGTATAGCAGTATATTTATACTTTTGGGGAATCTATTCGGGATCTCCTTGGGCATATTTGTCGGGTCATCCAATAAGAAAAGCCCGGGGGCTAAAATTATGTTTTCAATTGTAGTCACTCTGTTTCTGTCCTTTTTATCAGGTATGATGTCCCCAAATATAAAGGTGTTAATTGATAAAAACATTCCGATATTAGGGAGGATAAACCCCATTTCAATAATCACCAACAGTCTGTATAAGATAAATCTGTTGGGGAATACCCAAAATCTGGGCCGGGGAATGATTCTTTTGGTAATCTATTCTCTGATGTTGATGACTGTTTCATATTTCTTCCTGAGGAGGGCCCAATATGACAGTATATAGATATTTTACAAGAATTACCACAAGATATAAGTGGATTATACTGGGATATGCGGCGATATTTTTCTTATTATCGATAATAAGCAGTATAGACACAAAAACGAAAGAAACAACCTTTATGGAGGAAAGTCTGAACATAGGAATAGTAGACAACAGTAAGGGCGATCTGTCTGAGGGGCTGATAGATTATTTAGATGGGAACAATACCATAGTCAAGATGGAAAATGACGTTGGTTATATAAAGGATCAGATTTTTCTTGAGGCAGTAGATGCGGTAATTATAATACCCCGAGATTTTGAAACTAGGGTAGGGAATAGGGAGGAATCTGTGGAAATATTTCGTGACGACAGAAAAATGGAATCACTGCAGATTGAAAATCAGGTAAACAAGTTTCTGGTGTTTTCAAATGCAACTCATGAGGATGGAAAGTTTAATTTGGTAAAAGTAAAAGATGTTCTGAATAAAAAGACAAAGGTCGAGGTTTTAAAAACGGGAACTTCTTCAAATAATAGTGGGACAGATATTTGGTTCGGAACCTATTTTAACTTTGTAGGGTATATAATTATAGCTGCATATATTCTGGTGATAGGGCTCATAATGGCTGAATTTAACAGTAAAAACATTCAGGACAGAATGAGAATATCACCCAAGAAATTTTTGAGGTTCAACGCTGAAATATATCTCGGACAGGTAACCCTTGGAATGTTGATAACGGCAGTTTTTATATTGGGGAGCATTATATTAAAAGGAAGGTATATCAGGGAAACGGATCTTTTTAAATATATAACCAATGCATATGTTTTTTCGTTTGCCATCCTTTGTTTTACATTTTTAGTAAACAATTTAACCACGAGCAGATTTGTAATAAGCGGGGTGAGCACGGTGGCTTCACTCGGAATGGCATTTATCTCAGGCGTGTTTGTTCCGCAGGAACTTTTAGAAGAGAAGGTTTTGTCTATGGCCAAATTCTTTCCCGTGTATCATTATGTCAAGCTCAACAATATGGGGTCGGTTTCAGCCACCGATATGATGCATGGGTTGGGGGTACAGTTGTTGTTTGGGGCAGTGTTTTTATTGATTGGGCTTTGTTTTTCAAGGGTAAAACAGAAAATATAAGTTGTGGTATAATATGGGGGAATGGTTTTTTATGTTACTGCAAAGTACAGTAGGAATCGTCCGGGATTGCTGAAAGAGTACCGAACCATGTTATTACTATGGAAGGCTTACATTTTTGTCATCCTGAAACGGACCGAATATGTTTGACCTGCGAAGGATCTATATTCGAGAATAACGTTTTTGCTTATCGTGTGGGCCTTCCCCGGTGCACTATGAATATTAGAGAAAGGGGTAGTAATACAAAATGTTTATTTCCGATCATGATATCAGTGAATTCATAAGGGAAGATGTTCCTTATATCGATCTGACAACAAAACTTTTAGAAATTGAGGATCAACCCGGGAAGATGACCTTTGCAACACGGGAGGATACAGTGCTGTCAGGCGTAGAGGAAGTCCTAGAAATTTTTAAAAAGTTGGATATTAAATGTAACAGTTTTTTACCATCGGGTACATTTCTTGAAAAAGATAAAGTTTTTATAGAAGCGGAGGGAACGGCAAAGGGCCTACATATGGCTTGGAGGGTATCCCTGAGCATTCTTGAATATTTCAGCGGTATAGCTACGAGAACAAAAGTAATGGTCGATAAGGCTAAAAAAGTAAACCCGGATATCGACATTGTAACCACAAGAAAAGTCTTTCCGGGAACTAAAAAGCTCTCAATAAAATCAATTATTGCGGGGGGAGCATGGCCACACAGGCTCGGTTTGTCCGAAACCATACTAATATTTCAACAACATATAAATTTCCTTGGGGGGTACGGGGAACTGGCAAAAATAATACCTGAAATCAAAACCGTTGCGTTTGAAAAGAAGGTCACGGTAGAGGTAGAAAATATGGAGGATGCTATTCTGATGACGGAGGCAGGAGTGGATACTTTACAAACGGACAAGCTATCAGTTGAAGATTTGACCGAGGTTGTCGAGAAAGTAAAAAGCATCAATCCGGATATATGCATAACGGCCGCAGGGGGAATAAATGTAAACAATGTAGAAGCTTATGCAGCAACAGGTGTAGATGGAATAGCGACAACAGCATTATATTTTGGTAAACCGTCCGACATTTCGGTGAAAATAGAGCCTATTCAAAAATAGGTTTAAACCAATTTGATTTATTGGGCATAGTGGGGGTAGTTCCTTTTATGTTGTGAGCAATACACAGGAATTGCCGGATTGTATGAAAAAGCGCATTTCCTACTTTTTTGTCATTCTGAGACGGACAGGATTTGCAGTCGAATATTACAAATTGGCTTACTTCCTCTGGTCGTGCTAGTCTAGAGCCATACAATTCTATTTTCGCTTCTGAGTGAAAAATAAAGCATTGTAAGTGTCCTATTGTGTGTTTGAATATATATATAAAATCTATTATAATAATCATAATATTTAATATAAGAGAAGGGTGATGTAATGTCCAGTTTAATTGAAAAATGTACAAAATTAAGGGAAGCCTCTCATTTGTTATCGACTGTTCCTACTAAATTTAAAAATGATGCCTTAAATTTGGTGGTAGAAAGTTTGAAAAAGAATTCTTCATATATACTTTCTGAAAATGAAAAGGATAAAAGGATAGCAGAAGAAGAGGGCACGAAATCCAGCCTCATAGATAGGCTTGCACTAAATGAATCCAGAATGCAGGGTATGATAGACGGTGTTAACACCATTATAGATTTGAAGGATCCTATTTGGCAAAGTAATGATGTGTGGACCACGGAAACCGGGCTTACTATCAGCAGAATGACTGTGCCTCTCGGAGTAATCGGCATTATATATGAATCGAGGCCGAATGTTACGGTAGATGCTTTTGCTTTGGCATTAAAGAGTGGCAATTGTATTTTACTAAGGGGCAGTTCCCTTGCTATGCATTCAAACAGGGCCCTAGTTAAAGCAATCAAGGAAGGCCTGAAACAAAGTGAAATAAGCGAAGATGTGATCCAGCTTATAGAGGATTCTGACAGGGATCTGGTAAGAGAGATGTTAACAGCCAATGAGTATATAGACGTAATAATCCCAAGGGGAGGACCTGAATTAATTCGTTTCGTAGTAGACAATGCCACGGTTCCCACTATCGAAACCGGGGCGGGCAATTGTCATACCTATGTGGATGATACAGCCAAGCCGGAGGATGCTGTCAATATAATAACAAATGCAAAAGTACAGAGACCGGGTGTTTGTAATGCTTGTGAAACAGCGTTAATCCATGAAAACATGGCAGGGGATATTTTGCCAAAACTATATAACGCACTGAACGATAAGGTTGATTTAAGGGGATGCCCTAAAACAAGAAAGATAATAGATATAAAAGAAGCCACGGATGATGATTGGGCGGAGGAATATCTGGATAATATTCTTGCAGTTAGAGTTGTTTCTAATGTAAAAGATGCAGTTGACCATATACAAAAATATGGAACCGGACATTCCGAGGCTATTGTTACAGAGAACTTTACCAACGCAAATTACTTTTTGAGAAGTGTTGACGCTGCGGCGGTATATGTAAATGCATCAACCCGGTTTACGGACGGTGGAGAATTTGGTTTTGGCGGCGAGATGGGAATCAGTACCCAGAAAATTCATGCTAGGGGACCGATGGGAATAAATGAACTGGTTACAATAAAATATACTATAGTAGGGAACGGACAAATTAGGGAGTAGGGGTGTAAAAATGTTGTCGGGGACAATGAAAAAAAGCAGGAAAATTGTAATTAAAATAGGTAGTAATATACTCTCTAATGAGGACGGCACCATTAATCATGGCTTTATAGAACAATTATGCGAGCAGATATCCTTCCTGATTGAAAAAGGGAAACAGATAGCAATTGTTACTTCGGGTGCCATGATTGCGGGTATCAGCAGGACCAACAAATGGTCCAGAAAAGAAGATATGAATTATAAGCAGGCCCTATGTGCAATCGGACAGGTGGAACTTATGGCTGCCTATAGCAATCATTTCAGCAGACATGGAATTTATATCGGGCAACTCCTTTTAACGAGGGAAGATTTCTACGATGAAATAAGGACATTAAATATAAGGAACACATTGTTTACACTGGTCGATGAAGGAATAATACCCATCATAAATGAAAATGATACGGTAAGTGTTGAACAAATTAAAATAGGAGACAATGACACTTTATCAGCTTATTCTGCAAGTCTATGGAATGCTGATTTGTTGATACTCTTAAGTGATATAGACGGTGTTTATGATAAAAACCCCAAATGTTATGAAGACGCAAAACTTTTAGAGAAAATAGAAGATATAGACAGTATGTCAGGACAAATTGAAATCGGGGAATGTAATACTTTTGGGACAGGCGGAATTGCAACAAAAATAGAAGCTGCGAAAATAGTAAACAATTATGGCATTCCAATGATATTGGCTAACGGCAAAACAGAAAATATATTGATGAAATTATATAATAATGAAACCAGGGCGACTATCTTTTTGGGAAGTGGGAAGTGAGATGTGGGAAATGGGATGTGGGAAGTGAGAAGTGGGAAGTAAGATGTGGGATGTGAGAAGCGAGAAGTGGGAAATGGGAAGTGAGAGGCGGGAAGCGGGATGTGAGAAGCGGGATGTAGGGGCGAGCTTTGCTCGCCCGAGGGTGGACAGAATCGTCCACCCGTAACAGGGTCCGGATTGGTCTGAAAAGGTAGGGGCAGACGACTCTGTCTGCCCGGGGTGGACAAAATTGTCCACCCGTAATAGGGTCTACTGTTAAACCATCGCTAAACTATTGTTAAAAAGGGGGGAATGCAACAAATGGATAAAAAAATAGGATTTATCGGTGCGGGAAACATGGCCTCTACCATAATCAATGGCTTAATAAACAGTTTCGAAAACATAAACGACAAGATATATGTCACTGATATAACCAAGAAGAAAGCAGAAAAATTATGTGATGAACACAACATAAATCTATGTGGGGACAATGTTGAATTGGTTAAAAAATGCGATATTATATTTTTAGCTATTAAACCCAACATATATCAAACAGTGTTAAAGGAAATTAAATCCCACATAAACAACGGAAAATTAATTATATCAATGATGGCAGGGGTGACGATAGATGACATAGGTCTACATTTTAAACAACCGACTAAAATAATCCGCATAATGCCCAATGTGGGAGTAACGGTCAATGAGGGCATGATTGCATTGAGTGGCGGAAATAATGTAGTCAGAGAAGAAATTGCTTTGGCTATAGAACTACTGAGTAGCATAGGAAAGGTAGACGAAATAGAAGAACATTTGATGGATGCGGTAACAAACATAAGTGGCTGTAGCCCTGCCTATATTGCAATGTTCGTGGAGGCCCTAGCGGATGGAAGTGTGTTACGGGGTATGCCAAGAGACAAGGCATATATTTATGCCGCCCAAACCCTGATTGGAACAGGAAAAATGATTTTGGAAAAAGGAATCCATCCCGGGGAATTGAAGGACCTAGTTTCTTCCCCCGCAGGCGTTACTATAGAAGGGGTTTATAATCTTGAAAAGAGGGGCTTCAGAGGCATTATTATGGAGACTATGGACATTTGCGATAAAAAGATGAAATCATAAAAAGGAAGGGATGGTTATGGAGCCAAGGGCCATAAAAAAAACACCGCCATCAATCGATGAATGGCTGAAAGAAGCAAAAGCCGATCCTGAGGCCCTACAGGAAGGCATGTTTTTAATTCACAATGGCGTTGTGCGTCAAACACCGAAAGCCAAGGTGCGCCAAGGAATTGATGACGGTTCCGTGGTAAAGGGTATGGAATTTGCTTATGACGGGGCGAAGGTTGAAAAAATAGTTGCCGAAACCCGCAAAATGGACGGTATATTCCATGTCAGGGTTTGGCTCAATGAAGGCCAATTAGAGCTTGGTGACGATATAATGTACGTATTAATAGGCGGCGATATCAGGCCCCATGTTATTGACGCCTTGCAGTTCCTTATTGAAAAGATTAAAAATGAGTGTGTTACTGAAATTGAACATTATCGTTAATGCGTATTTGTCTAATTATGCGACATTAACAATAGTTTAACAATAGTTTAACAATGGTTTAACGATGGTTTAACAATTGTTTTAAGGTTGACTGAGATCCGGTTGGACACAATGGGGCCAGTTCCTCTTGTGTTGTGTCTTTTCAACAACACAAAGGGACTGTCCCCTTGTGTCCCAAGACGTAAATGATATAGGAATTTGCAAAAAGTGACAAAAGGGGACGTACCCAATTTGTCACATTTGTCATATGGATATTTGGGGAACAAAAGAAGATAAGTGACAAATTGGGTACGTCCCCTTTTGTCACCCATTACTTATATAAC
>DASRMN010000121.1:0-4838 GCA_035647935.1 Clostridia bacterium
GAATATAATAATAGACATAAAACTATAATTTTGTTCACAGACCGTTTGAAACCCATTGTCTAGGACGATAACTGTCACACAATATGAATACGTTCTAAATTGGATAAAATATAGAGGGAGTGAAAATATGAGCAGAAAAGCTGTAAAGGGAATTATTACAGGAGGGGTACTGGGTGCAACAATTGTTACGTATGTTTTGGGTAAAAAATTTCATAAAAGGAAAGCAGCGAAAAACAAAAGAAGAGTTCTAAATCGTATTGCGGCTGTTATGAAAGGGTTCAATATATTTTAATAAGATCTACAGGTACATGGATTCAAAATTTGCTAAGGGAAGTAATTATATTCTGCAGGTATAACCCGTTACATTTTTACCAACCTCCCGGGTTGTTTATCTAAGATGCAGGCATTTTTATTTTTGGGTGATAATACCTTAGCCCGTTAGTAGGGTTTTATCACCTAATATTTACAATGTTGATGAGCCCCCACTCACGTTTACTTTTCAACAAAAATTTTTGTTATGTTATGATTGTATATTTGACCGGTACTTATATCTGAATAATAGGGTATAAATATACTGTACGGGGGTAAAAAAATGGGAAAAAAGAATGCGATACAGATCTTATCTAAAAATTTTAGGAACCTAGCTGAAAACGGCATTTTGACCAGTATCATAAAGATATTCACACAATTTTTGACTGTTATGCTGTTATCCTTGGTTATCTACTTTCTCATACATATTGGTAACAGGTTTATAGAGCCCAATAAAAAAATTAACATCGGAAAACGTCAAATTATCTATTTTTTATCCTCGTTCACATTTTTAACCCTCATTGTCGTAATAATGCAGTCCGGAAACTTGGTGTATGAAATACTGTCACCATTTATATTTGCAATTATACTGGCTTATATTCTGGAACCCCTAGCCACCTACATTGAAAAGAAGGGTATAAAAAGGCTATGGGCGGTGTTTATTACATATTTCATAATTGGATTAACTATATCAGTGTTTTCCGTTACATTGTTTCCAAGATTGGTGTTTGAAGTAAAAAAATTGCTAAATGATTTGCCCCAGATTGGAAATAGTTGTTATAATTATATACACAGAATATATGAAAAGTATAATCGGAGTATACAAAACCTGCCTAACGAATTTGATGGGATAAAAAAAGCATTCAGGCCTGACATTCTTAATGTCAACAGGGTTGAAAATTTTATAATACAAGGTATATCCACCGTAACAGATTTTTTGTTGTCTATGTTTTCGAGGATTATAAATATAGTCCTAATCCCCATTCTGGCCTTTTATTTCTTGAAGGATGCCGGGAGATTTAAAAATATATTAGTTTCAACGGTGCCAAGATTTTGTAGGCAGGAGGTAATCAGTACTGCTAATGGCATTAATGAGGTGTTGTCGGGTTTTATAAGAGGACAACTGATAATAGCCCTATTTGTGGGCATTTTAACTACGGTATCCCTCCTCATCTTAAAGGTGGAATTTGCGGTGACGGTTGGTATGGTTGCAGGTGTGGCAAATGTAATCCCCTTTTTCGGTCCAATAATTGGAGCAATTCCTGCAATAATTTGTGCATCCTTGGGAGGAATGAGAAAGGTTCTGTGGGTAATACTTGTATTTCTGGTTATACAACAGATAGAAAGCGGCATTATTGCGCCGAGAATTATTGGCCAAAATGTTGGAATTCATCCTGTGGTTATAATTTTATCACTAATTGTTGCGGGAAAATTTTTTGGGATATTCGGACTCTTAATTACTGTGCCCGTAATCGGAATAACAAGGGTTATTGGGGAACATCTTATAGGACTTGTTATGAGATTTTGGGACGGCGCAAAATAGATATAAACAATTATTTTTGTCACCCTGAGGCGGACAATAAAAATTTGATCTGCGAGAGGTCCTAGTATGGATTATCCATTGACAAAGCACAGTATGTTTTATATAATTCATATAGAATTCGGATGTCAATAATATACTATCAAAACCCATGACGAGAAGGAGTAGCATAGAGCACACTCTCGTCCCTACAATTATATTTTGTATGGATGGGGGTTTTGTTTTTTAATAAACTAAAGTTAAAGGTTATAAGAAGAGGTGTTTTATGAAAAAGTTGAGTTCAAATGAAATAAGAAAACAGTTTTTAGATTTTTTCAAATCAAAAAAACATATGATTTTGCGGAGTTTCCCCTTAGTGCCTCAGAAAGATAAGAGTTTGTTGTTAATTAACTCCGGGATGGCGCCGCTTAAATCATATTTTGCAGGGTTAGAAGAGCCCCCCAGTATAAGAATAGCCACCAGCCAAAAATGTATTCGTACAGGTGATATAGAAAACATCGGTAAGACAGCAAGACATGCTACGTTTTTTGAAATGCTCGGCAATTTTTCTTTTGGGGATTACTTTAAAAAGGAATCCATTGAATGGGGCTGGGAATTTGTAGTCGAATATCTGAATTTACCTGCTGATAAATTATGGGCTACCATATATCTTGAGGATGATGAGGCTTTTAAAATTTGGAATGAGGGAATCGGGTTGCCTGAAGAGAGAATCATCAGGTTGGGGAAGGAAGATAATTTTTGGGAAATAGGTGTAGGCCCCTCCGGCCCATGCTCTGAACTATATTTTGATCGTGGTGAAAAATATAGCTGTGGACATAAAGACTGTAAACCCGGTTGTGAATGTGACAGGTATGTTGAATTTTGGAACCATGTATTTACTCAATTTAACAGGGATGAGGCCGGCAATTATACCCCCCTCCCAAATCCCAACATAGATACGGGAATGGGCTTGGAAAGAATAGCCTGTATTATGCAGGGGGTAGAATCCATTTTTGATATTGATATAATCAAGCCCATATTAGATAGAGTATGTGAAATTACAAATAGGGAATACAGAAAAGACGAGATAACGGATATGTCTATCAGGATCATAACCGACCATGTACGTTCCATATCTTTTATGATTGGAGACGGTATACTACCGAGTAACGAAGGCAGAGGCTATATCCTCAGAAGGCTGCTTCGGAGGGCTGCACGACATGGCAAATTGCTTGGGGTGCAAGAGGCATTCCTATATAAATTAGTTGATGAGGTGGGAGAAGGTTATAAGGAGGCTTATAGTGAACTAACAGAAAAGAAGGAATATATTAGAAAGATAATCCGGGTTGAAGAAGAGAGATTTATGGAAACAATAGACCAAGGTATTGATATCCTAAATAGCCACATTGAGGAATTGCTGGACGCAAACGAGAAAATATTGAGCGGGTCTGATGCCTTTAAACTCTATGACACCTATGGTTTTCCCACAGATCTGACCAAAGAAATATTAGAAGAAAAAGGTTTGTATTTAGATGAAGAGGGTTTTGAGATAGAGATGGAAAAACAAAGACAAAGGGCTCGTGATGCAAGAACGGGGACAGATGCTGAAGGGTGGGAAGAAGAGATTTTTTCCGAATTAGATAAGGACATTTATACAGATTTCATAGGTTATGACAGCCTAGAACTGGAAGGCAGGGTACTGGCTATCGTAAATAAAGGCAACATGGTAGATATGGGCAGCATCGGAGATGAGGTGACCGTTATTCTGGATAAAACCGTATTTTATGGTGAAAGCGGGGGACAGGTAGGAGATGTCGGCATCTTGCGCAATAAAACGATAAGGGCGGTAGTAACCGATACCCAAAAAGGTCCCCATGACCAAATTCATCATACCGTTAGAATTGAAAAGGGTGAACTGCGCATAGGAGATATTGTTAAAGCACAGGTAAATGCGGATCTCAGAAAGGACATTGCTCGTAACCATACTGCTACACATTTACTGCACAAAGCCCTTAAGCAGGTCCTTGGAGAACATGTTCAACAGGCAGGATCACTTGTGGCCCCTGAAAGACTAAGGTTTGATTTTACTCATTTTGAGGGGTTAACAACCGAACAGATTAAAAAGGTTGAGGAAATAGTTAACGAACAAATACTGAACGGCTTAAGTGTAGGCGCTTTTGAGACTTCCATGGAAGAAGCTGAAAATATGGGTGCGGAAGCCCTGTTCGGTGAAAAATATGGTAATATTGTTAGGGTTGTTAAGATTGGAGATTATAGCGCGGAATTATGCGGAGGGACACATGTAAGCAACAGCGGCGAGATAGGCATGTTAATTATATTGAGCGAAGGCGGGGTGGCTGCCGGGGTAAGGAGGATCGAGGCCATTACAGGTGTCGAGGCATATAGACATATACAAGAGAATCAACGGTTAATAACACAAATAGCTGATATATTAAGGGTTCAACCCCAAAATATGCTTCAGCGTATAGGTGACTTGACACATGAAATAAGGGAAAAGGACAGAGAATTAAATAAACTTAAGGACCAATTAGCAGGTAGTTCTACCGATGACCTTCTGAGTCAAACACAAATTATTGACGGTGTGAACACAATTATTCAATTCATAGATAATCAGGAAATGGATGATTTAAGGAAAATCGGGGATATTTTAAAGGACAAGTTGGGTTCAGGGGTAATAATACTGGCATCCGGCAACGATGGTAAGGTTAATTTTATTGCCACGGCTACAAAAGATATTTTGGCTAGGGGGATGCATTGCGGTAATTTGATAAAAGAAGTTGCCAAAGTTGCCGGTGGCGGTGGCGGAGGAAGACCCGATATGGCACAGGCAGGAGGAAAAAATCCGGATAAGATTGAGGATGCCCTGTCTGTCGCGAGAGAAGTATTAGAAAAACAATTGAGGGGAACAATTTAAAAGTCGGGGCATGGGCTGCCATGCTCCTGTTTTTTATTAATATATTATAACATTACTTAATATGGACAGTACAAT
>DASRMN010000122.1:0-5419 GCA_035647935.1 Clostridia bacterium
CGTTTATCCCTCCTAAATCTCTATAAATAGTATATCATATGTTTTTATAATAAAATGGCTAGTATAAATATATATTTTTATTACTTTCCATCACATTCTGAGTATTCTGGTTCTTTTTGAGCTATCTGTCCGGGATTTGAAAGCCACCATTCCGAAGATTGGGAGCCAAGGTTCCGAATTATTTGTTGCGATTCCTCCTGTTACCCAGCTATCTAAAGCCGAATTTGAGGCAAAAACCAATACAATACAATGAAATTAGGTTTTCTTGAATATCTACTTTCACTTTATAAAAAAGAAAAAGATGATTTAAAAACATCGATACCAGTTTTACAGACTATTATAATTGACCAAAATGAAAAACTCCCAATGCTAGGCACTATTACCAAATATAAACCACATGTCAAAATTATTGAATTCACGGGGTTAAAAATTATGGCCGCTATACTTTCTAGATAGTGCGTTTAACCATGAATAGGTGATCCTACTAGGCTAACCTTATATAAAATTTCGTTTGCATGAAAGTTTTACGTAAAAAAGAAAGTTATGTAAAGGTAAGTTATAATAAATTATGGTATTTGATGCTGGACAAAACAATGAACAAAACCAATCCCAAGAAGGTTAACGGTATTAACATCACCATTACTAAATTTGCCAAAGGTAAAAACGTTACCACCGATATATTAATTAGAATATACAAAATCCTAGATTTTTAGCTAAACGATATTATAGAGCCACTATAATATGAGCGACTTATTAGTTAGTATATAAAAAAGCGGCGAATGTAATTATCCAGCAGACTCTGGAAAAAAGCGATACTGCCACATCAGATACATTTATTTTTCCTGCTTGCTTTTTGTACCGGCAATATTTAGAATTGGCCCTTAAGGATATTTATCTGTCCAATTCAAAAGAAAATAAAAAGGCTAAAATCAAGATATTAAAAACCTGTCAACATAACCTGTCCAAAATCTGGGCAAAAGTAAAGCCTCTAATTATTACAGATTCCCCTGATGATAATAAGTCAGTTCTTAACGCAGTTGAAGATTACATAAAAGAATTCGCTAGGGTAGATGCTGGTTCATTTGCTTTCAGATACCCTGTTACTAAGGATTTAGAACTTATAAACCAGCAAGAAAATTTTATTAACCTTGTAAATTTAGCAGAGCATATGAGTGAATTGGAGCATTTTTTATCGTCAGTTAGTATAGGTATGTCTGCTCACCGGAATTTTGAAAATGAAATGTTATTATACTATGCCGAAGACATAAGTGCCCATTATTATTAAGCTCCAATTATCCGGAGCGAAGAACCATCACCTGACTCATATAAAGAAGCAAAACAATAAAACCAGTCCTCATAAAATCCGGCGCTTAAGTTTGATCGGCCCGATTTTTTAATTATGGTTTTTCTGTCCTTTTAGCTTAATACAACATTCTTAATTTCCTGCCTTTATCTTATTGCGCTATTTTATCTTAAATGTTACAATCTAACTATATTCCAAAAAGGGGGAACTGACTATGATGAATCCGTATAAAGAGAAAAGGATTAGACTATACAACGAAGATTGTTTGAAAACAATGAAAATAATACCTGACGGCTCTATTGATTTAATATTAACAGATCCTCCATATAATATAGCCCAGTATTCAACAGGAAATATTGAATTGCCAAACCGTTCGGCCCTAAATAACGATATAGCAAGTTGGGATTTGGATGAATTGAATCCTAAAGATTTTATTAGGGACTTTAAACGCATCCTTAAACCCAACGGAAATATATTTATCTTTACAAGCTATAATATGATAGGAAAATGGCATGGCGCATTTGACAGTGAATTTGATACTTTTCAATATTTTGTATGGCACAAAACTAACCCCGCACCTAGAATATATAAAAATAGTTTCTTAAATAGTTGTGAAATGATTGCATGTATATGGAATAAAGGTCATACCTGGAATTTTACTACGCAAGACAAAATGCATAATTTCTTTGAATCCCCAATCTGTATGGGAAAGGAACGATTGAAAAACCCTAAACATCCGGCACAAAAACCGGTAAAACTTTTGGAACACTTAATAAAAATAGCTTCTAATAAAAATGGCTTAGTATTTGATCCTTTTATGGGGGTTGCCTCAACCGCCATAGCCGCCCTGAATCTAAATAGAATGTTTGCTGGCTGCGAGATTGATAAGACCTATTACTGTGCTTCCGTAGAAAGAATCAGAGATTGTTTATATGGCAAAAGAAAATTTTCCAGCGTGAATTTATCAGAGACAGTAAATGAGGAAATTACGGATTACATGTCCATTTTTGATTGGTAAAAATATAAGTTCCTTTAAAAACCATTTTAAAACAAATAATGCCTTTAAACACGGACCTTTTTTATAATATCCTACCCTCATATCATTTCAAACCTTGCTATAATATAATATTTTTAAAAAATAATAAATAAAGAGGTATCATGTCTTGTTTTCTGGTAAGAAAATACAAATAAGAAGAATCATTACAGAAAAAATTGAGGATTTCTGTATAAATTTAAAATCCAGGCATTTGGATTAGCTTAATGACCCTGATGGAACAATTAATTCAAAAATACATAATATTTTTGCTGCCCGTTTAGATAAGGAAATACTATACTATTCCGCTATGATGAAATCCTTGATAGTTCTTGCATATTTCAGTACACCCAGACAGTGATTTGCGTGCCGGATATACTTTGCCAAGATCCTAATATTGTATTGGGGGAAAGATATTATTTGCCGCTTCCCCCGACAGTCAATAATGTAAAATTTATGTTCATCACTATCAAACAATCCGATTTTGAGAATTATTTTCTCTTTTGCTACTAGATATTAAAAACAAAACAACAGGGTTTCAGGTCAGCATTAAAAGCATATCGGGTGACCGATTGTATGATTTATATGTGTATTTTCTAGATTTTTATACCATAATTGTACAGGCATTTATTGCTATTAACAATACTGTTTAGTTAGTTTCCCCCTGAATAAGGATTTCGAAATAGTTATTGGTGAAAGAATATAGTTTATCCACAATTTGCGGGGAATGACCCAAAAATATTTAGGCATGAAAATCGGCTTTACGGAAAAGACTGCCGAGGTGCGCATGGCACAGTATGAAAACGGCGCACGGACACCAAAGGAAAAGATGGGGGCCGATTTTGCGAATGAGCTGGATGTCAGCCCCCATGCCATAACTGTTCCCGATATCGATACCGATATAGGCCTGATGCACACCCTGTTTACGCTGGAGGATTTACGGGGATTAACCGTCGGTGAGATTGACGGCGAAATTTGCTTACGGCTGGATAAATCCAAGGGTATGGCTTATGTAGGAATGCATGAAATGCTTTCCGCTTGGCAGGAACAGACTGCAAAACTCAAAGCTGGGGAAATCACCAAAGAAGAATACGACCAGTGGCGGTATAACTATCCGAAGTTTGATGCCTTCCAGCGGTGAGCAAAGGTTCCCTCGCAGGAGTTGAGCGACTTCATCATTTCCTCCCTTAATGACCAGTCGAAAACTGACTGAACAGCAAGGTGTATTAACCGGAAACCGAAGAGCCCGCTAACCTTATAACAAGAGGAGGTGACCGCTATGAATATTAAGTACATCGGAAACGATACGAAGAAATCTGAAAAAGGCAAAATCCATGTGCAGAACGGAAACTACACAGGCTGTGGTGCTCGAATCGATGACAACCCGCAGGATTGGGAAAAAACTTCTCAGTCTGTTACATGCGAAAAAAACGGATGTAAGAATTAACTAAAGTTATCGGTTTCCGTGTTAAAACAAAAAAAGAGCTAACTGACTTCAAAAATCAGTTAGCTCTTTTCTTATGGCTGATACTATAGTGATACCACGGAATGTTGCCAAAACGTTGCCAAACGTATTATCAAGAATACTCAAACCCGCATGAATACAGGCTTTGTTGGCATCGTTTCATCACTCCCACTCCACGGTAGCCGGAGGTTTTGAGGTAATATCGTATACCACCCTATTTACTCCTTTCACCTCTTTTGTTATTCTGGTTGACATTGTATTTAACACTTCATGAGGTATCCTGAACCAATCAGCCGTTGTGGCATCTACGCTTGAAATTGCCCGTATTGCGATAGTATGTACATAAGATCTTTTTCCGTCTATCACACCGACGCTTTTGATGTTTGGAAGCACGGCAAAATATTGCCAGATTTCGCCTTCCAAGCCGGCATTTTTTATCTCTTCCCGAACTATAGCATCTGCTTCTTTTACTATGTTTACTTTTTCTTCCGTTATTTCGCCCAGCACTCTCACTGCAAGCCCCGGGCCGGGGAAAGGCTGCCGCCACACGAGTTCATGTGCTAGATCCAATTCTTCCCCTACCAGTCTCACTTCATCTTTATAAAGCTGCCTCAAGGGCTCTATTAATTCAAAATCTACATCTTCCGGCAAGCCTCCCACATTATGATGACTTTTTATCCCGGCTCTGCCCTCCGCACCGCTCTCTATCACATCCGAATATATGGTGCCCTGTACCAAAAAATCAAATTTCCCTAGTTTATTGGATTCTTCTTCAAATACTCGAATAAACTGTTCTCCTATGATTTTTCTCTTTTGCTCGGGGTCTTCTATCCCTTTCAACTTGTTAAAAAATCTATCTTTGGCGTTTATGCGGATAAAATTCATTTTAAACTGATTTTTGAATAGATCCTCTACCCAATCGCCTTCGTTTTTTCGCATCAATCCGTGGTCGACAAAAATACATGTCAATTGATCCCCTATCGCCCTGTACACAAGCACTGCGGCGACGGTTGAATCCACGCCGCCGGATAAAGCGCATATCGCTTTTTTATCGCCTACTTTATTTTTAATTTCATCTATCTGTTTATCTATATATTTTTTAATATCAGTTCCGTTTCTCATATATATCGCTCTTTCTCATTTATCTATTCTTATGAAAACCAAGGAGTGAAAACCAAGGGGACAGTCCCTCTGGCTAAAAAAGACTACCCAGCAGGGACAGTCCCCCTACGAAAGCCAAACTCATACTGTCCGTCTTAGGATGACATCCCTGCATCTTCTACTGCATTCCATTCGCATTATTCTTCCATGCTGTAGTTCGGAGCTTCTTTTGTGATGATTATATCGTGAGGATGGCTTTCTCTCAATCCGGCCCCTGTAATACGTACAAATTTACCATCTCTCTGTAAATCCTTTATTGTCGGGGTTCCGCAATAGCCCATGCTCGCCCTCAGTCCACCGATCAGCTGATATATAGTATCCTTCACATGTCCTTTATAGGGCACTTTACCTTCTACACCCTCGGGCACCAACTTTCTGCCATCTTCTTGGAAATAACGGTCCCTGCTCCCTTTCTCCATGGAAGCGATGGACCCCATACCCCTATATACTTTAAAAC
>DASRMN010000123.1:0-4590 GCA_035647935.1 Clostridia bacterium
AGAGAAGCAGGCAGAGAAGAAGGCAAACTGGAGGTAGCAAGAAATGCCTTAAAAGAGGGTGCGGAAATAGATTTAATTGCAAAACTCACAGGATTATCAAAGAAAGAAATAGAAAAAATAGCTGAGGAAATTGAGTAATACGAAGTATGGCATTGCTTGTAGGGACACGGGGACGAGGGTTTTGTCCCAATATGTAAATAAGCACCAATCAAGGGGAATCGGCCAATCACGGTCGGTTCTTCTTTTTTCGCTCATTTGCTGTTTGTCGTTCTTACCATCGCTTCTGCCACCATCTATCACATCTTCTATCACTTCCTATAATCACACTGATTTTCATCACACTAATTTCCTATTGGATAAGATGTTAGAACGATGGCATAATAAAGGTAGCCTACAACATGGGGGGATTAGAATGGGTAAAGAAATAGCCAATGACAAGGGTGTTCACTGTGAGGTGGAATCTGAAGGAGGTCGGATGGCAAAGGATTTTTATGCTACTTTTTAGGAGGTTCCCCCAGCACCGGTCATTTAGCTCTGAACTTTCCTCCCGCTGATGCTTCGATGATACCTTCCAGTTCTAAAACAGAAAGCTGTTCTAATAATTCAATTTGGTTTATTTCAGTTAACTGAGACAGTTCTTCAATGGTTTTAGGATTGATTGAAATGGATTCTATTATTTTCTTTTCCTTTTCAGAAAGTTGTCTGCCGGGTGTTTTGGTTTCATTATGTATCTTGCTTATTTTCCCTTCATCCGAATCAATATTCTTGCCCATAATAGGGAATTCTTTTTCATTATCCGGCAATAGTTGTTCGGGGCATAGATATATCCCTGCACCCTTTAAAATAAGAAAATTGGTTCCCTTCCCTGTTTGGTTATATATTTGATTAGGTACGGCTAAAACCTCTCTTTCTACTTCCCTCATATACTGGGCTGTGATAAGAGAACCGCTATTTTTACCTGCCTCTACTACCAGCAATTTTTCGCACCATGCACTCATCAGGGAATTTCTTCTGGGGAAATATTCAGGTTTCGGTCTTGTTCCCGGCGGGAACTGGGAAAGCACAGCCCCATTTTCTATTATGTTCTCCATTAATTCACTATGTTCTTTGGGATAGCAGATGTCTACCCCGTTACCAAAAAAGGCTAGGGTATAACCCCCTGCCTTCAAACAAGCCGTATGCGCATAACCGTCTATGCCTCTGGCCATGCCACTGATTACGGGAATTTTTTTGTTTGCTAGGTATCCTGCCGCTTCCTTTACCACCTCTTTACCATAATCAGTACATCTTCTGGCACCCACTATTCCTACTCCTGTACTGTCAGGTAATAAATTCCCCCTATAATACAAAATAACGGGGGAATAAGGACATTGTTTAGCCTTTATATTATAAAGATGATCATTATATGTCAATATTTTTATATTTAATTTATCAGCCTTTTCTAAGGTTCTTTTAGCCCCTTCCAAAGACGTTGATTTTATAGTTTCAGACAGGGTATTTCCTACACCCGATACTTTCATTAATTCCGATTTAGACGCCCTAAAAACAGATTCAGCATCTTCAAAGTAACCCAACAATCTCTTTTGTATAACCGGCCCTATACCTTTTAATAAGCCCAGCCAGACCCAATATTGCATAGTTTTCCCCCTTACAAAACCAACATCCCAATCTGTTCCTTATCTAAATCCCTAGCCATCAGAGCGGCGGCTATATCTTTCTTTCTTATCTTTTTTGAACCCTCTAAGTCAGCAAAGGTTCTCGCTATTTTCAGAAACTTATGAAAGGTTCTTGCACTGTATTGAAAACGATCATAGGCGAGTCTTAACAGTTTTTTACTGTCATCCTCCAAATAACAATATTCCTGTATCAGGCTTGGCGTCATCTGAGCATTACAATTTACACCTTCTATATGAGCATATCTTTCTTTTTGAATGTTCCGTGCTATTTCCACCCTTTCCTTGAGTTCACTTGAACTTCTCCCCACAGAATAACCGGACAGGTCCAAAAAATCAACGGGCTGTACGTATTTTTGAATATCCATTCTGTCTAAAATAGGACCTGATATCTTTTGCCTATATTTTAATACTTCATAATCACTGCACCTACATTTGTTGTTGCCATAGTTGCCACACGGACAGGGATTCATTGCGGCAACAACCATAAAGTTGGCGGGATATGTATTTGTATATTTCACCCTAGATATGGTCACTTTCTGATCCTCCATAGGCTGTCTGAGTGATTCCAAGGTTTTTTTATTAAACTCAGCAATTTCATCTAAAAATAATACGCCGTTGTGGGCGAGGGATATTTCTCCGGGCATGGCATTTATGCCACCACCGATCAACGAGTTAGTAGAAGCGTTGTGATGAGGTGCTCTAAAGGGTCTTCTGGTAATGAGATGTCCTCTTTCCCTCAAGAGCCCGGCCACACTGTATATTTTGGTTACTTCCAAGGATTCTTCCTCTGTCATACTGGGAAGTATTGTGGGAATTCTTTTAGCTATCATAGATTTACCGCAACCGGGTGTTCCGATCATCAGCATGTTGTGCCCGCCGGACGCAGCAACTATAACATATTCAACTACCGCATCCTGTCCCCGAACTTCCTTGAAATCTATTTCATCAAATTTGTTTCTACCTATATTTGTGTTTATATCAACAGGTAGCTGGTACCTTTTCTTCTCCTCCAAAAATTTTACAGTATCCTCTAAGTTCTCAAATCCGAATATGTTAACCCCGCCTACTAGGGATGCTTCCTTTATATTTTCAATAGGAACTATCACGTTTTTAATTCCGGCACCTTTTGCAGCAATTATCATAGGTAGTACCCCGACACATGGCCTCAACTTTGCGTTTAATGATAATTCTCCTATGAATCCGTAGTCCTGTAATTTTTTAGATTTCAGTTGATTGGTTTCCGCCAAAAGCCCGATAGCCATAGCCAAATCGAGATGGGAACCACTCTTTTTCATGTCACTCGGCGCTAAATTAATTACTACCTTCATTTTAGGAAAGCGAAAATTCTTTTGGCTTAATGCGGCCTCCAGTCTTTCCTTGGCCTCCTTAACTGCCATATCTCCCAAGCCGACAATTGAAATAAGGGGTTGTCCATGAATTGTTTTTGTCTCTACCTCAACTAAGTGTGCATCTACACCTACTATAGCAAAGCTTTTTACAACTGAAGCCATTTTTATTTCTCCTCTTTTTTTGTATACTTTTATTTTTTCCAAATAGGTTAACAAATCCCCATCTTCATCTTCCTTGAGTATGTATTTTCTTAAAAATTATCAGCACGATCAATCACACTTTTAGATATGCCTGTTATCCTAGCTAATTGTCTAACCGATATTCCCTCTATATTTTTCAATCCCCTTAATATACTATCCCTGTTAGCCTTCTCTAGGTGCTGCAATGCAGCAATATTCCTAATTCCCAAGCGAGCAATTTCCTCCCTAGCTTCCTCATCGGTCAGTCTGACAAGGTCCTCAAAATCCAAACATTTATCATCGTTTTCTTCGTTATGAAACTCAATGAACAAGTCAACTGCCTTTTTACAGTCAGGAGAAAATAAACCTAAAGCAAAATCTGTATCTATCATGGTAGATTTATTTGTGCCTATATAATCGTTATAGCTGATCCATCTGCATTCCTCTATGTTTTTTACAATATTCGCCTTTATAGGGTTTTGGTGAATATACCTCAATACAGTTAGAAAATAACTATCGGTTTCTACTGTCTCGCTTCTGAATCTGTCCTGGAACAAATTCCCGCATCTTTCATATTTTTTATTATACCAAAAAACATAGCTTACACATATTCTTTTCATAGCTGTCGATATATCGTCATCCAGTTCTTTTATTAAAATATGTACATGGTTAGACATCAGACAGTAAGCGTACAGTTTATATCCATTATCGCCTCGAAAAGAATCCAAGGTTGC
This sequence comes from Clostridia bacterium, assembly GCA_035647935.1. Classification (GTDB taxonomy): domain Bacteria; phylum Bacillota; class Clostridia; order Peptostreptococcales; family Natronincolaceae; genus JAAZJW01. The sequence continues at coordinate 3,940 of DASRMN010000123.1, forward strand.
TATAAACATATTTCTGTCCTCGTCATCCTCAAATATGGTTTGCCTGTTTACCCCCCTGAGCATCACATGGTATATTCCCGTTTTGCTTCTCTTCCTGACTACCCTAGCCATTCTGATCCCCCCACATAATCCTTCTGCATATAAACTAGATTTATTATATCATTAATTTACCTGTCTATCCAATATGAGGAACCATGTTTACTCTGTTCATTTTTAACCCAACAAACAAATACCACCTATCTTAGTACAATGATAATTTGGCATGCAGTACCGAGCCCTCGAAACAAAGCAGCGGGGCGAAGGGCGGCAGTAGTCACAGAAAGGCAGAGGGGGTAAGCGGCGAGGGCTAGAAAGCCACAGATGATTGAAAAAAGGAGAACCGACCGCAATTGGCCGATTCCCCTGTTTGGTACTTATTTACATATTGGGACAACTCCTGTCAGACTGTGTGAAAAAGCACTTTTCTTACTTATTGTCATCTGAGACGTACAGAATAAACCCCCCCGCGAAGGATCCCCAAAGGATGAGATCCTTCGTGAGCACCGTTTATACTGTCCGTCTCAGGACGACTTCATCGGATTCTTCGTAAGTACCGTTAATACTGCCAGTCTCAGAATGACACAAAGCTGAAATCCGGAATGACAATTTTCA
>DASRMN010000124.1:0-2815 GCA_035647935.1 Clostridia bacterium
ATATAGAATTGAAAATTTAAATTTCACATATCCCGGAGAAAGCAAAGCTGCACTTTCTAATATTAATCTCACCATAAACAGTGGGGAATTTATTACAATATGCGGGAAAACGGGCTGTGGAAAAACAACACTGTTGCGACATTTAAAAACCATACTTACCCCATACGGCAAAGGCAATGGGGAAATTTATTTTTACGGACAGCCTATAAAAGAAGTTGATCAACGCACACAGGTTTCCCGGATAGGATATGTACTTCAAAGCCCCGATAACCAGATTGTAACGGACAAAGTTTGGCATGAACTTGCTTTTGGCCTTGAGAGCCTGGGGCATGACAGTGACACAATCCGTCTGCGTGTAGCGGAAATGGCAAATTTTTTCGGAATACAGGATTGGTTTTATAAAAACGTGACGGAACTTTCCGGAGGGCAGAAACAGCTTTTAAACCTGGCTTCAATTTTGGCTATGCAGCCTTCGGTATTAATTTTCGATGAACCGACTTCCCAACTTGACCCCGTTGCAGCCGGGGATTTTTTAGAAACAGTGAAAAAAATAAATAGGGACTTGGGAATAACTGTTATTATGACAGAGCACCGTCTGGAAGAAATAATACCTATTTCCGATCGTGTTATTGTTATGGATGAAGGTAAAATTATTGCAGATGATTTGCCACAAAAAGTGGGGGAGGTGTTAAACATAACTGAACATCCCATGTTTTTTGCAATGACTTCGGCAATGCAGATCCATGCGGGAGTAAAAAACGATTTACCTTGCCCTATTACGGTTAAAGACGGGCGAAAATGGCTCGACACCTTTCTTGGGGGAGAAATCCCCGGGAGAAATAGGGTTATAAAAAGAGAGCAATGTTTCACGGGGAACATCATTAAATCAAACAATGCGGCAGTAAGGCTAAAGGATATTTGGTTCAGATATGAAAAAAAATCACCTGATGTGATAAAGGATTTATCGTTGAAGGTGGCAGGGGGCCAATTTTATTGTACTGTCGGGGGCAATGGGACAGGCAAGACAACTATCTTATCTCTTATCGGTGGGATTTATAAACCCTATAGAGGCAAGATTTTAATTAACGGCAAAAACCTTGCAAAAATGAATATAAAAGAACGTTCTGAAAACAATCTGGGGATGCTGCCCCAAAATCCGGAGACCCTGTTTGTAGAAAAAACAGTAGAACTGGATTTATATGGAATGCTATCCGATACAAAATTGACGGAAGAAGAAAAAGCGGGAAAAATTGAAACAGTAACAGAATTTGTCGGGATTGGTGGGCTGCTTTCCAGACATCCATATGATTTGAGCGGGGGAGAACAACAAAAAGCAGCTCTGGCAAAGGTGCTTTTAATGGAACCCAAAATATTATTGCTGGACGAGCCTACAAAAGGATTGGATGCTTACTTTAAGATGGAATTGGCAGGCCTTATTGAAAGGTTGACAGCACAAGGGGTAACTGTTATTATGGCATCCCATGACATTGAGTTTTGTGCAAAATATGCAGATGTATGTGCCATGTGTTTTAACGGGAACATAATAACAGCCAACACAGCTAGGGACTTTTTCGCAGGAAACAGTTTTTATACAACGGCAGCGAATCGAATAGCCCGACATATTTGCCGGGACGCGGTAACAACAGAGGATGTGATTGAATTATGCAAGCAAACAGGCAGGCAGACAACCACGTAAACAGACGTACATTAGCAACAATAGTGCTCATGTTTTTTATTATTCCGATCACCATTTTGTTCGGCACGTTTTTTCTGGACGATAGAAAGTATTATTTTATCAGCCTTTTAATGGTGATATACGCCATGATCCCTTTTGCCATGATATTCGAAAACAGGAGACCTCAAGCTAGAGAATTGGTGATTATTGCGGTATTGTCAGCTATTGCTGTCGCCGGACGAGGGGCTTTTTTTATGTTGCCCCAATTTAAACCCGTTATTGCCATTGTTATTATTGCAGGCGCATGTTTCGGAGCGGAATCAGGCTTTCTTGTGGGTGCGGTTGCAGGATTTGTGTCTAACCTTTTCTTCGGCCAAGGTCCATGGACCCCATGGCAAATGTTTTGTTTTGGTATCATCGGTTTTTTATCAGGTGTTCTTTATAAAAGGGGAATTCTTAAGGACACGAAACGGTCCCTGTGTATCTTCGGGGGTCTGTCCACATTTTTTATCTATGGAGGAATTATCAACATCAGTTCGCTGTTGATTTTTATGCCCCGATTTTCATGGAAGGCCCTGCTTGCCACCTATGTTTCGGGATTTTGGTTCGATATAGTGCACACTTTTGCTACAGTGTTTTTTCTGTACATCATTTCCCAACCTATGATTGGGAAATTGGAACGGGTTAAAACAAAGTATGGTCTGATGTAACAGCTTATTATTCCGGAAATATGTTATAATATTGGAGGAGTTGTCGTTTGGCGGTTAGTCACTTCCCAAGAAGGGAGGTGATGCCTATGATTACATGGACAGGGCTTTTTAGTTTCTGTTTGGTGATTTTAGGGGTTATTTCCCTCTGTTTGTTGCAGAGAAAATAATAAGACCGCCTGTGTAAAGGCGGTCTAGCACGATTAAGGACTAGCCGCTACGCTAAAAGCGACAACTCCTTTTGTTAGTTATATGATAACACGGATAAAATTATTCGTCAATTATTTTAAGAACCATGGGGCGGAGCGTAATAAGGGAAATTCCAATTGCTCGGTCTTCATACTTGTACCATATTGGTATATAATTAAAACATAAATACAAACTTATGGCGGACTATTTTGCTGATGTTTTTACTATCAGGCGGGTCAAAACA
>DASRMN010000125.1:0-15071 GCA_035647935.1 Clostridia bacterium
TTTATTGTTTTGGTGTAAAACTTAAGATACATGTCCTAGATGTTAAAATTATGTTAAAAAAGCATGAAATAGGAAATTTTTCGCTTTTTTGCCGGGTACTATAAAATTTTTATAAACAATCATATACCCGAGCTCATAACAATATCCATATTTATATAGAATGTTAAATGCCATTCGAATACAGTTAATGTGGCGGGGGATAAAATGGGGAAATTAATAGGAATAATTATTGATGAATTTATTGTACTATTTATTGCAGCGTTACCGTTGGTAGAGCTGAGGGGCGCTATCCCCATTGGTGTGTCCATGGGCATGAATCCCATACATGCTGCCATTTTAGGTATTCTGGGCAGTTTAATTCCCGTCCCCTTTTTGTTATTTTTCCTGGAACCTATTTTTATGTATCTAAAGAGTACGAAATTATTCAAAGGGTTCGCGGACAGGACTGTAAAAAGGACAATGAAAAGAGGAAAAAACATAGAAAAATACAGTATCGTCGGACTTGTAATTTTTGTTGCTATACCGTTGCCGGGTACCGGCGTGTGGTCGGGTAGTCTGGCATCAATACTGTTTAATATACCGAAAAAACGTGCTTTCCCCGCCATTGCTCTGGGGAATGTCATTGCGGGTATTATCGTGTTTATACTCAGTTATATTGTAGTAAATGTTTGATAAAACCGGAAAAACCGTCCCTCCGGTTCCATGTAAGCATATTCATAGGTGGCGGGAGTATGTCACCAAAATACTTATTGACACATAATATGGCTAGTGCTAACATTAATCTTAGCGGTAATCAGACAAAAATCTCTATTGCTTTATTTATTAAGGGGGCGGGGGACAAGCCTTAAGGAAAAAATTAGGAGGCAAAAAGATGACGAGAAAATTATTCACATCTGAATCGGTTACAGAGGGACATCCGGACAAGGTGTGTGATCAAATTTCAGATGCAATATTGGATGCCATTTTGGAAAAGGATCCGGTAGCTAGGGTAGCTTGTGAAACCAGTGTTTCTACAGGGCTTGTACTGGTCACCGGTGAGATAACCACAAATTGTTATATTGATATTCCTAAAATAGTCAGGAGAACAGTGGAGGAAATAGGTTATACCAGAGCAAAATATGGTTTTGATTCAGATACCTGTGCGGTGTTGATTGCTATAGATGAACAGTCAACAGATATTGCAATGGGTGTGAATAAAGCCCTTGAGAGCAGAATAGGGGAACATAAAAATGAGCTGGAGGCTATAGGCGCGGGAGACCAAGGGTCAATGTTCGGATTTGCTTGCAATGAAACTCCGGAGCTCATGCCCTTGCCTATCTCTCTTGCACACAAGTTAGCCGAAAGGTTGGCGGATGTAAGAAAAAACCATACATTGGACTATTTAAGACCCGACGGAAAAACCCAAGTGACTGTTGAATATGATGACGATAAACCAAACAGAGTTGATACAATTGTTATATCGGCGCAACATAGTCCCGAAGTGGATAGAAAAACAATTGAAAGAGACTTGATAGAGCATGTTGTCAACAAGGTTGTTCCGATTGAATTGCTGGATGAAAATACAAAGTATCTAATCAACCCGACGGGACGTTTTGTTATAGGCGGTCCACAGGGTGATGCCGGATTGACAGGAAGAAAAATAATAGTAGACACGTATGGGGGCTATGCTCATCACGGCGGAGGTGCTTTTTCGGGGAAGGATCCGACCAAGGTCGATCGTTCGGCAGCCTATGCAGCTAGGTATATAGCCAAAAACATAGTGGCGGCAGGATTGGCCGATAAATGTGAAGTAGGTCTGGCTTATGTTATCGGTGTAGCAAGGCCGGTATCTGTATCGGTTGAAACCTTTGGGACAGGCAAAATAGACGATTTAAGGTTGGTGGAACTTATTCGTAAGAATTTTGATTTAAGACCTGCAGCCATTATCAAGAACTTAGATTTAAGAAAGCCTATATATAGGCAAGTTGCTGTTTACGGACATTTTGGAAGGGAGGACTTAGGCCTTACTTGGGAAAGAACCGACAGGGCCGAAGCATTGCGTAAGGATGCGGGGATATAATATAACGATTGCTGAACGGTCGTTGAACCATTGTTAAAAACCGACGAGGATTATCCCCGTCGGTTTTAAAATTGTAGGGGCGGTCTTTGGCCCTTATTTCAAATGTAGAGGCGGTCTTTGACCGCCCGCAAAAAGCTGGAGACATATTTATCCAGAAGTAAGGGCAGACCCATGTGTCTGCCTACCGGAGGCTGGAAATCGGGGGCCGGCGGGCCGGAGTTATACAAGGCCGGGTAAACCGACAAACTGATATCCAACTCCCAAGCAGTAGGGGCGATTTCAATCGCCCGATCCGGGACAAAATCATCCATAATGACAATAATTGCAACAATATGATATAATGTAAGGAATATTTGATTTGTTATAGGCTTTGGGACAGGCTTATGTGCCTATCCTGTTTTGTTTGTTTTTCCTATAATGATTTGATATCGTTATAATCGGGGGGAAATATTGTGGTCGAACTGGAAGGCAGATTAATAGAAATAATATTCCAAAATGAATCTAACGGTTTCCTGGTGGGCGTGTTAGACTGCAAGGAAGAAGAGGTAACAGTAGTAGGGTGCTTACCCGCTTTAAAAGAGGGGGAAACAGTTTTCGTAAAGGGCAAATGGGTAGAACATCCCATATATGGCAGACAGATGGACGTGAAGGAATACAGGCACATACAACCTTCAACAAGGGAAGGCATCCTAAAATATCTATCCTCCGGGGTCATAAAAGGCATAGGCAAAAAGATGGCGGAAAGAATAGTAGACCATTTTGGTGCGGATGCTCTGGAAATTATAGAATATGCTCCCCAGAGACTGACCGAAGTATCGGGTATCGGCGAGAAAAAGATGAAATCTATAACGGAAGCGTTCAGTGAACAAAGAGAACTGAGGGAAATTATACTTTTCCTTTCTCAGTATGGTATTACTCCCGCCTTTGCAGTCAAAATATATAAAAAATATGAGGAAATGACTATACCCTATATACAAGAAAATCCGTATCGTCTGGCTGATGAGATTACGGGTATAGGATTTAAAAGGGCAGATCTCATTGCGCAAACAATGGGGATTTCTCCAAATTCCAAATATCGCATACATTCGGGAATCAGGTATACAATTAATACATTTCACGGGGAGGGACATACATATATACCGGGTGATATTCTAATTGAAAAAGCAAAGGGGCTCTTGGGTATAGAGGAAGCTGAAGTAGTGGAAGGAATACAGGAGATGGCCCTAAGACAAAAGATACAACTTGAAAGGCAAAACATAGATAGGGACCCCGCTTGTCTTAATATGGGGGCGGTCTCTGAACTTTCACAATCCGGTATACCGATAGACCAATCTCCGATTTCTAATAAAGTAGGGGCGGTCTCCGACCGCCCGCAAGAACCGCTAAAACAACCTGATGACGATAAAAACAAAGAAATAATAGTATATTCCATGCCGTATTTCTATGCAGAAACCAACACCTGCAACAAACTTATAGAACTTGCATACGGCGAATTGGATACATTGGAAATAGATCTGGAGGAGGAAATAGAAAACATAGAAAAGGAAGACGAAATATGCCTCGCGGACAATCAAAAAGAAGCCATAAGACAAGCCATAAGCAGCGGGGTTTTAGTGATTACGGGCGGACCGGGCACAGGTAAAACTACGATTATAAATACATTGATTAAGGTATTTGAAAAATTGGATAAAAAGATATTACTTGCCGCTCCGACGGGCAGGGCATCAAAGCGGATGACAGAAGCAACGGGAAAGGAAGCCAAAACAATACACAGATTATTGGAAATGGGATACAGTGATGATGACGAAGGAATGCTGTTCCAAAAGAACGAAGATAACCCCTTGGAGGCAGATGTAATAATAATAGATGAAATGTCCATGGTTGACATTATATTAATGAATAATCTCTTAAAGGCCATACCCAAGGGTTCAAGACTGATTTGTGTCGGTGATGTGGACCAGCTGCCTTCGGTAGGAGCGGGTAATGTGCTCAGGGACATTATAGATAGTCAGGTGGTAAAAGTAGTACGTCTGAACGAAATATTCAGACAGGCCGAAGAGAGTATGATAGTTGTAAACGCCCATAAAATCAATCAGGGATACCATCCTGTACTAAATAAAAAGGATAAAGACTTCTATTTTATAACTCGAGGTAGAAAAGAAGACATATTGCATACCATAATAAGTTTGGCAAAGGAAAGACTTCCAAGGCATTATAAATTTAATCCTATAAAAGACATCCAAGTGCTTACCCCTATGAAAAAAGGAAATATCGGAACATTAAATTTAAATAAAGAACTGCAGGACCATTTAAACCCTGCCGACACTTATAAAGAGGAGAAGGAATTAAGGGAGAAGTTTTTCCGGGTAGGGGACAAAGTTATGCAGATTAAGAACAATTATATATTAAAATGGCAAAGTTTAGATGAAGATGCGGAAGAACAATACGGAGAAGGAGTATTTAATGGGGATATCGGTTATGTGCATGATATAGACACGGAAAACGAGACCCTTACAGTGCATTTCGATGATAACAGGAGTGTGGTTTATGATTTCGCTCAGTTGGACCAATTGGAGCTGGCCTATTCGATTACAATACACAAAAGTCAAGGCAGTGAGTTTCCGGTTATAGTTATGCCTGTAACATGGGCTCCGCCTATGTTGCTCACAAGAAATATTTTGTATACCGCCATAACTAGGGCAACATCCCTTGTCGTTTTGGTAGGCACAGAAAGTTATCTGAAGCGAATGATAGATAATAACAAAATCGTCGAAAGATATTCGGGGCTCGGAACAAGGCTAAAAAGATTTTCCGAATTCATGACCTAGGAAACCGGGGGACTCATCTTCTTCCACCGTAGAGGAGAATTCATTCTCCGGATATAAAAAAGCCAACATCCGGCTTCCAATGGTAGGGGCGATCTTCAATCGCCCGCAAAAAGCAGATACATATCATATATCTGCCCACAAAGGGGGAAAAATTATAGAAATAATCAAAGAATACGCAAACGCTTTTCTGGACCTGATATATCCCTCAAAAACAATCTGTTATATATGCGGTGGGGCATTAGAAGAAAACGCGAAATACAGCCTTTGCCATAGCTGTTATAATAATTTGCCTTTTATTCCCGATCACCATTGCGATAAATGCGGTACACCGTTAAGGATGATAGAGGATGGACCAATTTGTCAACAATGTAAAAAAACCAATTATTGTTTCGATAGGGCGATATCTGTAGTAGAATATAAACAAGATGTAAAAATATTGATATACAAATTGAAATATTCTAATCATACATATTTGGCAACTACCTTTGGCTATATAATGGCAGATAAATTAAAACAGGAGGGCATAAAAGCTGATATAATTATTCCTATACCTTTACACAGGAGCAAAGAAAAGGAACGCGGGTTTAACCAAGCCACCCTTATAAGCAAATATATAGTCGAAAAAATAAATATACCGCTAAATATAAATGCACTGATAAGGACTAAAAATACTAAGGTTATGCATAACTTGACTAGGAGGGAAAGGCTGGAAAATGTTGAAGGAGCTTTCGAGGTTGTAGATAAAGAAGCAATAATAAACAAGGACATATTGCTGATAGACGATATATTTACTACAGGTTCCACAGTCAATTCCTGTAGCAAAGAATTGATAAACAACGGCGCAAAATCCGTGACGGTACTGACCTTTGCGCGGGACTAGTTAACAATAGCCTGACAATAGTTTAACAATAGTTCAGCGGTAGCGGAGAATGTATTCTCCGTATATATAGGAACCGGCACACCGTCAAACTGATAACATCCGGCTTCCAAGAGTAGAGGCGGACCCATGTGTCTGCCCACAAAAAGCAGATACAAATCATATATCTGCTCACAAAAGGGGGAATATTCAATGGAACTAAGAAACTGTCCAAAGTGTAACAGAATGTTTGCATATGTTGGCAATGAACTATGCTCAAGATGTGCAAAGGATCATGAAGATGATTTTAAAAAGGTAAAGGACTACCTGTACGATAACCCGGGAGCAACAATAACCAAGGTATCGGAAGAAACAGGGGTAGAAAAAAAACAAATATTACGCTATCTGAGGGAGAGCAGGATAGAAATCAGGGAAGAGGACAATCTGCTACTGGATTGTGAACGATGCGGAAAACCCATACGCATGGGGCGTTTTTGTGAATCATGTGTAGCCGAAATGCAGAAGGAATTTAATTCCGTTTTAAAGCCCCAAAAAAGAGGAGCAAAAACCAAAGATCCCGGTGGACATCACACCAAAATGTACACAGCCGAAATGAGAAAGAAATATAAATGAATATTGTGGATATGACGGATATGTTTAACAGACCGGATGGACTAAAGAAACACATCAAATTTGCCGATAATATGGATAAGAGAAAGATTCAATAGAGAAATCGGAAAAGTTGAGGTGTTTTTTTATGAAAATATTTAATAATTCAAACATAAATAAGATAATTCAGGTATATGGCAAGACAAAAACAAAAAAGGTGGATAACACAGAAAACGTAGAGGCACCAAAAGATGAATTACAACTCTCTAATAAGGCAAAGGAATACCAAATTGCGATGAAGGCCTTTAAAAATTTACCGGAAATCAGGGAGGATTTGGTTAACGAATTAAAAGATAAAATACAACAAGGTACTTATAATGTAACCGGGGGAGAGATAGCAGACAAAATTATAGAAAGTGCGATTATAGACAAAAAGATTTAATTTAAAATCGTCATCCTGAGACGGACAGAATAATTCAGCTCTCGAAGGAACTCGTGTTTTTAGAAACTTAGCACACAAACACACTAATTTCCAATTACTAAAACCGGGAGATGTGTAAAGGAGAATTCATTCTCCGCATCTAATTCAAGGAGTGATACGGAATGGAAAAATCCGTTCAGCAACTAAAGGATACTTTAATAAAAGAAAATGAAATGTATAAAGATGTTCTGAAATTAGCTGAAGAAAAAATGGAAGCTATAATAAAGGGCGACATAAAAACGCTGGAAGGCATCACGAAAAAGGAACAACAATCTATTATGTCTATGAACACATTCGAGAAAATCAGGCGATCCGTGCTTACAAATATAGCTATTGAATTAAATATAAAAGGGGGCTTTACAGTCTCCGAATTATTGCTATTTTTGGGTGAAGATGTTGGGAACGATATAGACAAACTTCGATATAAATTACTGGAAACTATTGATTCACTCAAGGAAGTCAATAGGAGCAACGAAAAATTAATCAATCAAAACCTGCAATATATTAATTTTAATTTGGAAATACTCACACAATCCTCGGAGGACGGAAACAAATACGATAGCAAAGCTTCGGAAAATAAAAAGATAAAACCTATTAATCTTTTTGATGCAAAAGTTTAGGGGGTCGGAAGATGAGATCTACATTTTCGGGTTTGAATATAGCAAGATCGGGATTTTTTGCTGCACAAAGAGCTTTGGATATAACAGGGCATAATATAGCAAATGTTAATACGAGGGGATACACCAGACAAAGATTGGAACAATCTGCAAGCAATCCCCTAAGGATACCCGGCGGGGAAGGCATGCTGGGTACAGGCGTAACCACAACTGCAATACATCAATTGAGAAACGATTTTTTGGATTATAAATACAGAGAAGAATCGAGTACATTTGGTTTCTGGGATGCAAAGGCGGACGGGCTATCCTTTATAGAATCTATTATAAATGAACCTTCGGAAACCGGAATAATTTCGGTAATAGATGAACTCTTCGCGTCATTTGAGGAGCTCAGCAAAAATGCAAATAATTTGACCATAAGGGCGTTAGTCAGGCAACGGGCCGTTACATTTACCAATTCTATCAATCATATATACAATCAATTAGAAAAAATGGCAACAGATTTGAATTTTGATGTCAGTTCCGCGGTAAAACAGATAAACACACTGGGTGAAGGAATTGCAAAACTCAACGATCAAATTATGAGGTCTGAGGTGGACGGCAGTAATGCTAATGATTTAAGGGATCAGAGGAATGTACTGATAGATGATTTGTCCAGAATAATAGATATAGAGGTAATGGAAATTCGCAATCCGGACAATCCCAAGGATGCCAAAATGGTTATAAAAATAGCGGGGAAATCCTTGGTTTATCATAGCGATTTTACCGGACTTGAGGTTAATTCCGAATCGAGAAATTTTGCCGGCATGGAAGACAAACAGATTGATTTTTATGAAATTGAATGGGCAGACGGCACGGAATTTGATGTTACCAACATAGGTGGAGAATTAGCAGGCCTACTGTCCCTGCGGGATGGTGAAGGACCGGGTGTGGACAAAGGTACAAATGGTGAAGAGGGCAAAAACAGGGAATTTCCCCATAACCAAAAAGGAATACCTTATTATATAAGACAGTTAAACAGATTTGCAAATGTGTTTGCAAATGAAATTAACAAAATACATCTTGAAGGATATGGGTTAAATAAGGAAACAGGAATAGCATTTTTTACGGCAGGCGGGGTGGCAACACCCGAAAATGCTCAAATTGAGCTTGGCGAAGATGGTAACTGTTCGAATGATCATGATGAGTTTAGCAATATCAACGCATCCAACATAAGAATAGCAGCAGATATAGAAGACCTAAACAATATAGCCGCATCCAAGGAACAGGATTTACTTCCTAAGGATGGCAGTATCATGCTGGATATTATAGCACTCAGACATAAGGTTTCTATGTTCAATGAAGGAAAACCGGAAGATTTTTTAAAATCCCTAATAGGGACACTCGGAGTGGATGCGGAAGAGGCAAACAGGAATACATTCAACCAGGGTATTTTACTACAGGATATAGAAAACAGAAGACAATCCATATCAGGGGTCTTCCAGGACGAGGAACTTGCAAACATGGTAAGATTTCAACACGCTTATAATGCTTCCGCAAGAATGATAACAACAATGGATGAAATGCTGGACGTGTTGATCAACCGTGTAGGCATAGTCGGCAGATAAAAGATGTACTAGCAACCGGGAAACATCATAATTTTTGTCATCCCGAGACGGACAGGATAAGTTTGGCCCACGAAGGATCTGTATTTAGGAATAATACTTTCATTTATTGTGATGTGGGCAACACATATAAATTCTGAAACGGTTAGTCATTATAACGTAAAGGAGAATTCATTCTCCGGTTACCTTAATACCAGACAGGGGGAAAATTTATGCGCATAACAAATAATATGATGATTTCAAACATGATCCGCAATTTACAAACCAATATAAGAAGACTGGACAAAGCACAAATGCAGCATTATACAGGAAAAAGAATTCACAGGCCCTCCGATGATCCTGTGGGAATTACCAGAAGTCTAAAAATAAGAGCGGATATAAACGAATTAAAACAATATAAGAAAAACGTGGAAGATGCCATGTCTTGGCTGGAAAACACGGAAGAAGCGATAATCAGTAACTACAAAGGCTTGGAAAGATTAAGGGGAGACCTAGCGGTGCAAGGTGCCAATGGTGTCTATACACCTGAGGACATGATAAAAATACAAAAAGAAATTGCTGAAATTAAAAACCAGATTATCAGCTGCGCCAACACTACATATTCAGGAGATTACATATTTTCAGGCAAAAATACGGATGAAAAACTTTTAAAACCGGACGGTAGCTACAATGTGGATGTTATGCAATTTCTAGATCCAAATATTGTGGACCATCGTATAAACTATGAGGTCGGCGTAGGGGAATATATCCCTATCAATACAGTAGGGACAACATTGTTTGAGGCTGTGGATTTGACTATGACTGTGCAGTTGCCGACTGTGGCAGGTGAAGAAAATGCTACTAAAATGGAGTTTTTGGGGGCGGAGATTACGGTAACGCAAGGAGAGCCTGATGGTGTATATACATTAGAAATTGAAATTGAGGGAATAGGTGGGGCAACGGTGGGAGATCTCGGAGATGAAAAAGATATATATGGAGAAATTTCAAATATTCTTGCCAACATTGAAGATTCAAGTAAATTCACCCCAGATTCAGAATTAGATTCAAATATAACTTTAAAGGAAGCCTGGAACAAACTCCTAATAGAAAAAAACATCCCTGTGGACATTAACAATTTAGACTTCGGGACATATGAAAACAACGGCCAAGCCGTAGGTATAGTAGCAAAACCTATAAAAGCAGGACTGATCAGCCTTCTAGAAAGAATAGAATACAATCTTAAGGAAGGAAAACATGAAGAAGTGAGCGAACTATTAGGTCCATTAGACCTCTTTCTGGATCAATCGTTAGTTGTTCGCGGGACAATAGGAGCAAAGGTTAACAGGGTGGAGCTGATATCCGATAGAATAGATGGTGATATAATCAACCTCAGAGCATTACAATCAAAGCTGGAAGATGTGGACTTTGAAGAAGCAGTGATACAACTGATGAATGAAGAAAACGTCTACAGAGCGGCCCTATCTGTAGGTGCAAGAGTAATTCAGCCCACATTGCTGGATTTCCTGAGATAAAAATAATTCTGTAACAAATGTAGCTTCGAATTTATTCGAAGGTTACATTAACGAAAGCGTGGTGCTGGTCACCGCGCTTATCAACTTATAGACCCAAAATATAATAGTGTAATACAATCATAGGCATGGTATAATATAATTGTAGGGGTTAAAAAAACACAAAAATCCGGCGCCGTATAATTTATAAAAAGAAAAAAACTTACTATACACGGAAAAGGGGGAAACAGAACATGAAAAGAACTTGGATTATTGTATTAGCAATTATTTTATTGGTAGTGGGATTGCCTATTATAGCAACGGCAAGCAGTTATAATAAACTGGTAGTAATGGATGAGAAAATTGATGCCGACTGGAAACAGGTAGAAAACCTGATGCAAAGAAGGTACGATTTGGTACCGAATTTAGTGGAAGTAGCCAAAGGATATGCGATTCATGAAAAAGAAGTGTTTACCGAGATAGCAGACGCCAGAGCCCGTATAGGTCAGGGCAGCAGTCGGGAAGAAGTCATAGGAGCCAACCAAGAACTGACAGGGGCGTTAAGCAGATTGCTTGTAATAGCGGAAAATTATCCGGCATTGAAAGCTAATGAACAATTTATACGACTACAGGATGAATTAGCGGGAACCGAAAACCGTTTAGCGGTGGCGCGTCAGGACTATAACGGTTCCGTGCAAGTATATAATCAAACAATCAGACGATTTCCAACAAACATTTTAGCCGGTTTCCTAGGGTTCGATCAGGAACCGTATTTTGAAATGGAGCAAGGAGCCGATAAAGCACCTAGCGTAAGGTTCGATTAAGAGGCATAGTATAACAGTAAACTATACAAAATATAATCTGCATGTTTGACCATAGGGGGTGAACAGCTTGAAAAACCGAACGAAAACCCTAGGACTTGTGCTGATAATAATTTTATTGGTGGGCTCGTCTTTTTCCAACGCCTATGGGCTAAATATACCCGAGGCGCCCACAGAGGATATATATGTTCAGGATTATGCTTCCATGTTGTCTAAAGAAGTTAAAGATGACATGCTTAAAATGAGCAGTGTTCTCCGGGAAACAACATCAGCGGAATTGGTGGTTGTCACGATACCGTCGATGGAGGGCAGGACTATCGAAGAATATGCTCTCAATTTATTCAGGCAATGGGGGATCGGTGACAAGGACCAAAGAAACGGTGTATTGCTCCTAGTTACCCAAGAGGAAAGGGAAACACGCATTGAAGTCGGCTATGGACTTGAGGGGGCAATAAATGACGCAAAGGCCGGAGCCATTCTGGACGAAATGATTGCCTATTTTCAAATAGAAGATTATGACGGCGGAATTGCCACTGCCTATAGCCTTCTGCTCAACGAAATTTTAATAGAATATGATATTGATGCTAATCAGATTTTCGAGGGAGCAAGGGCGGTAACACCCGCTACCCTACAAGAACCCATTTTAATTACAGATATTTTCAAAATAATCGGACCTTTACTATTGATTATTATAGGAACCATGTTTGTGCTATCTAGGATAACGGGTAGAAATCTCTTCGTGCTAACAGCCTTGTTATTCAGGAATTTGTTAGGCGGGAGATATGGGGGGCCCACACACAGGGGTCCAATGGGTGGCGGATTCGGCGGAGGTTTCGGGACCGGACCCGGCAGTCCCTTCGGCGGCGGTTCCCACAGGAGCGGTCCTACAATAGGCAGGGGCGGATTCGGCGGAGGTTCTTCCGGTGGGGGAGGCGCTTCTCGCAAATGGTAAATAACGGGATATGATTAAGATGATAAAGAACGGAATATGATTAAAAAGGACAGTCTTTATGGTTAATTTACGACCCAAAGACTGTCTTTTATATATGTTATAACATAAAAATCTATACTTATTTATTTTGGCTGTACAAATTTCATAGAAATGATAAATTTATGTAATGCCCATCCCATACTCGGGTCGGGCCTACAATAATTTATAAATTTAATTTTGAGCGGGCATATATAACACTCCCTATAATGCCCGCATCATTCCCTAAACTTGCCGATACTATTTTCGTAAGATTCATGGATTTAAGCCATATATTTTTAGGAACTTCCTTATTCAATTTATCAATTAAATAATTACCTGCCTTGGATATACCCCCGCCTATAACCACCATCCCAGGATCTAATATATTTATAATATTCCCTGTTCCGATTGCCAAGTATTTTACCAGTCTGTCGACTGCTTTGTTAGCGATAAAATCACCTTCTTTGGCACAGTCAAAAATCAATTTTGCATCTAGTTTTTTCACATCATTACTTACTTTCTCCGATATCAGACTATTATCATAATCCGATAACAATTTTTCAGTATATTTAATCAAGGCTGTTGCGGAAGAGAAGGTTTCAAGGCATCCGTTGTTTCCGCAGTTACAATTATAAAAATTTTCACCCACTATTATATGGCCTATTTCGCTGCCTATACCGTGGCTTCCACTGTAAACATCACCGTTTATAATGATTCCGCCACCTATGCCTGTACCTAAGGTGATAAGTACACAGTTAGAAACTCCTTTTGCTACTCCATATGTTGCTTCCCCCAGAACCGCCATCGTTGCATCATTTGCAACAAAAACAGGGAGATTTGTTTTTTCTCTTAGCAAATCCCCTAGGGGCACATTGTTCCAAAATAAATTAGGAGCATAATAAACTAGGCCTTCATTACTACAAACCCCGGGTATTCCTATACCGATACCTCTTATGGGTTGCATTGTTTTATCGTCTGTTTTTAAAAGCTCGGTTATAAGCATATCAATAGAATCAACAATGGCATCAACCCCACCATCAATCGGGGTATATGCCGTGGCCTTATTTATAATTTGGCCGTCTTTCGAGACAATGCCCGTTTTTATTTCTGTAGCTCCCAAATCAATCCCTATAAAACTCATAAATTCCTCCCTAGATTGTAAGGGCGACAGACTGTGTGAAAAAGCACTTTTCTCGCTTTTTGTCATTGCTATGAAAGGTAGGGGCAGACGACTCTGTCTGCCCCCGGGTGGACAGGGTCGTCCACCCCTACAAAAAACGATGTTTTCATTTATCGTGGTGTGGGTAGCACGTGCAAATTCTGAGTGTAGCGAAGAATCTCGTTTTTAGGCCATTTGAGATCCTTCGCTTCGCTCAGAATGACATTTTTCACACAGTCTGATGTTCCTTCTTAATTTTATGTGTTCCCCGGTGTTCGGACAGATGATTATAATTTATTTAAAAAGACTTCTGATATATATCAGAAGCCTCTTTATAGTACAATAAAGCTGACCTGGTCTTTGCCCCCACACCCGCCTGCCGGAGGGTTCGCTACAGAATTATCTTCACTACTACCCCTCTCAGATCTATCATCTGGCAGGTCTTACACCTAGATCGCACCATGCTCAGCAGTAACTTCGCCGCCTTACGTGGGTCCCTTTGCCTGCGACTGGCATGGACTTTCAACCACAGACCTTTATGTACTATGTTTATTATATCTAATTTATTTCCTTTCATCAACAAATATAGAAATTTCCCCGATATTTTTATTAGAATAACCTTGGGTAACCCTTTTACCCTCTTTTACTTTTCTGATTTCGGTTTGAACAGATCGGAGGTTCCTCTTTAATTTTTCGACGTTAGCCCTATCTATTTTCTGCAGTTTCTCCGTTAATGAATATATTTCCGCAATTTTATCCTGCAATTCTTTTATCTTATTTTTTTCACTAGGCGGTAACCCCTCTAAAGTTTCCCATGCAACATTTTTCTTCAGAAGATCGTACTTCCCCAAAAATTCCTCATCCAAAACATCGATTTTGGTCATTATACCCTGTTTTTGCTTTATTATTTTGTCAAGTTTTTCCGCTTCTTCACTTTCGATATTTTTGCTCTGTTGCTCCGCTAGAACCAGAAGCTGTCTAAGTAAAAACATTTTACCATCGCTCAATTTGACTAAATTGTCTGTTAAATCGTTGTTTGCCACGCCATCACCTATCTTTCGGTTTTAGAAACCTTCATGGCTTCTTTCCAGGTATCCCTGAGTTCTGTCACCATTCCCGCGGCTTCGTCCAGATATTTAATATCTTTGTATATATTTGCATTAACAAGTATCTCTAAAATATAGGTATAAAGGCTCCTCAATCCTTCAGACACCTCATAATCCATATTTAAGGTAATATTGAGTTCTTGTATAATATCTTGCGCTCTTAGAATAGACTCGTTTGCCTTTGCAACATCATTTTTTTCTATATGTATTTTAGATAAACCGATAAATTTTAATATCCCGTTATAGAGCATCAATACCAGCCTTTGTGGACTTGCTGTTATAATACTACTCTGTTTATACTGACCATAAGGATTGTTTGCTGCCATTGTTTACCCTCCTAATAACTGAATTATTGCTTGTTATCTGCCCATCTGCCCCAATTGGGACATCAACCAAGCACTTTGTTGGTTCATTTGTTCCAAAGCCTTTTCCATTGCGGTAAATTGGCTCCAGTACCGTTCTTCGCGTCTGATT
>DASRMN010000126.1:0-3499 GCA_035647935.1 Clostridia bacterium
TTGTATTTCTAATATTTGAACAAAAAACCCTATCACATAAAAATTTATTCTATGCTTTTTCAATCTGGCATAATCCTTCTTTAAACGGAGGGAATCCGCTGATTTTGCAAAAATCCCTTGCAATTAAAAGATTAACATTGGCTTTTTCCCATCCGTGGAACATGTCTATCATACCGGGCTTCAAAATGTTTGTGATTTCAAGTTTAGCCTCGATTCCTTCCCTGTTAACAGGAGATGTAATGCGTACCATATCCCCGTCGGACAATCCTCTTTCTTTAGCATTTATCGGATGCAACCGTACCATGGGTTCAGGCATAAGACTTCTGAGCCAAGGCAATTCTCTCTGTCTGCTGTGTTGGTACATTGGGTATACGGTTCCCACTGTTCATTATCAAAGGAAATTCTTTATATATACCTAGGGTACTTACCGGACTGAAAACAGGCTCCACATATATCGGTAGGGGATCCATTCCATATTTTTTAAGGATTTCGGATGTAAATTCTACCTTTCCTGTTGGAGTATCAAAGCCGGGTTTTCCATCCTTTCTTAACATACCTAATTCATATTTTTTAAACTTAGGCTCGCCCTCCATCGGTATATTTACCGGTCCCGGTGATGCGTTTTGTAAGTCTTCATAGGTGACACCCTTATCGAGGGTACGCAGGATCTCTTTGATACAATTTTTATCAGAATCCTTTCCACCGCCCCAAAATTCCTCTTTATACCCGAGGGCTGCACCGATATCACAACAAATACGATGGTCTGAACGGGCTTCGCCCATAGGTTCAACCACTGCTTCCCTCAAATATAAGTTTCTGCCGAATTTCGCTAAAGGTGCACTTCTCTCCCAACTTATAGCCGCCGGAAGTACCATATCCGCATGATTATGGGTCCATGGGCGAATATACATATCAGCTGCCACCACAAATTCCATATCATCAAAGGCTTTTTGATATTCTTGGGTTTGTGGCCACATCATAGCATTCCCACCTAACATGAGACATGCTTTAATTTGCCCTGTTTTCACATATTCGGGAATTGTATTTAATTGGACATTTCCTTCCTTATCTAAGTCAGCCCAAACCGGGAAATACTCCCTATCAACCCTCAGATAGTCCAATTTAGGCAGAAGGTCACTAAAACGTGCAAATTCGGGGGTTCCCATCCATGCATCAAATTGCAATGGTTCTGTTTCGACTGTACTTCCTCCCGGAACATCCACACTTCCAGTGAGGGGAATTAACATTATCCTTGCTCTATAGTCATTTACCGCATTTGTATGATGGGGTGCCGCTGCACTCCCTTTTACTACTATAGGTCCATTTCTGTTTGCTAAAATTTCACATGCTTCTTTGAGTCTGTCTATAGGTAAACCACATATCTTTGCTGTTCTTTCTATTGTAAATTTTTTTACATATTCTTTGTAATCTTCAAAACCATGTACCCATTTTTCCACAAATTCCTTATCATACGCATCGTTTTCTATCAAATAGTTGCCGAAACAAAGGGCTAGGGCACCATCGGTTCCGGGTCTCAACTGCAGATGGACATCTGCCAATGTGTGTACGGTTTGGGTAGATCTTGGGTCTATAACAATGTATTTAGTATCGTTTTCGTCTTTTCCCTTCTTTAAACCGCCGTAGGAAAATGGAGCGGAACATACAGGGTTAGTAGCCCATATTAAGGCCACTGATGTATTTGGTGAGGGATTCCCCCCCATAGCAAGGGATGTAGCTGTATGCCATTCTGTTCCATACATTAGCTTAGCCGATAATTCTGTGGCAAGAAAACATGTTGAACTCTCTGTACCCATATTTGGTGAACCGAAGGTAAAAGCTAATCGTTGTAATATACTTCGGGGTTCTTTTGGATCTCCTGTTATAAATAGTACCTTCTCAGCCCCATACCTTTCTTTAACAGAATTAAATTTATCCGCTATGGTTTTTATGGCCTCATCCCAAGAAATTCGCTTCCATTTGGGTTCTTCCGAACCTTTTGGAGTAGTGCGTTTCATAGGATAGAGCAATCTTTTGGGATCATATAATTCTTGCAAGGATGCAAGTCCCCTAGAGCACAATAAATTATTAGGATAATCTTCTCTCTTTTCCACGCGAAAAACCTTGTTATCCTTTATAATGAGTTTCATCCCACATTTTGGCCCATGATTACACATTACACAATGGGTATATTTTACAGTTTCAGGAGCATCGCTTGAAGCTAGGGCTTCAACATCGGGATAAATGTACATCCCATCCGCTATTTTATCTGCCAAAGTAATGCCGACACCTGTAGCAACCGCCCCTTTTAAGAAAGTACGCCTTGATACCTTAGCCATTATTTGTCGCCCCCTTTCCTGTCTTCTTCTTGATTTTCTTCTTTTTGACTATAAATATATTTACCTCTTGCCAACGCCGCCATTCCTATAGCACCGGCAGCCAGAACCCCTGCATTAATTCCGCTATCGTTTTTCTTTATTGTGTTTTGATTTTTGCCGGTGGCAGCTGATGCTGTCACTATATGGTCCGGTGGCAATAATGAGCGTTTCATTCCTTTTGGCATTACATAATAAATACTTGTCCCTTTTACCTGAACAGCATTATGATCCTTTATATATTTAGAGATTTCACTCTTGGGATCATTTACATCACCGAATATTCGGCACTGTGCGGGACAATGAACTGTACATATGGGTTTTTCCCCCGCTTTCGCACGACCATAGCAAAATGTACAACTTTCCGCTACATCTAAACGCTTGGCTGCTTCCTCTTCAAAGGGGAGAACTACACCTTCAAAACTAGTTACATCATCGGATACAATATAACGCTGGCCATAAGGGCAGGCCTGTGCACAGGCTCCACAACCAACACAGGTATCATAATCGGTTAAAACAACGCCCTCTTCTGTTGTATATATTGCGCCTACGGGACACGCTTTAGCGCAAGGGGCATCTTCACAATGCATACACATTGTTAACCCAAATCGTTGTTTTGCATCCGGGTATTCGCCCCATTCGATGCGTTTAACTTGATTGTAATCTACTCCCGGGCGGGTACCGTGCTGCATCTTACATGCTACAACGCAAGTATAACAGCCTATACAACGATCCAAATCTAACACCATGCCATACCGCTTTGCCATGAAATTTACCTCCTTTATTATTATTTAAATTCTATAAATTTAATGAATTTATATAAATACAAATAAGCGTTCCTATTAACATATTATTCCTAGGAAACAATTGTTAATATTTGGCTTGTTGTGTATTTGACATTAAAACACTGGGTCTATCTAACCTTTGAACAAAATGAGCCGATACCTACCTATTTACCATCCCTTGTCGAATCCTGCTGTATTTTGCAAACCTCTTTATTGATTAAATGTTAGCACCTTTTTATTTTCGGGTCTAATTAATTATATCTATTCGAATCTGTCCGCTGATTGAAATTTCATATACAGGCTGTGATCTGCCGCATCCCTATCCCCTTATCACTTCTATAG
>DASRMN010000127.1:0-5735 GCA_035647935.1 Clostridia bacterium
ACATAATATATATGAACACCGCACAAAATTGGGTATGGTATTTCAACAGTTTAACCTGTTTAATAATCATAATGTATTGAACAATTGCACAGTGGGGCAAACCAAGGTATTAGGGCGTTCCAATGATGAAGCGGAAAAAACGGCTATGAAATATTTAGAGGTTGTTGGAATGGGTCAATATATCAACGCAAAACCGAATCAGTTGTCAGGTGGACAAAAACAGCGGGTGGCTATTGCTAGGGCACTTTCCATGGAGCCGGATGTTATGTTGTTTGATGAACCGACATCATCACTGGATCCTGAAATGGTAGGGGAAGTGCTCAGGGTAATGAAAGAACTTGCCGAAAGCGGTCTCACCATGCTGGTGGTGACCCACGAAATGGAATTTGCAAAAGAAGTATCCGATCGTGTAGTATTCATGGACGAAGGGGTTATTGCAGAAGAAGGAAGTCCCGGACAGATATTTAATAACCCGAAGGAAGAAAGAACCAAGGAATTTCTAAAACGCATTCTGAAAGAAATGTAATATGAGAGAAATATAATATGATAGAAAGATAGGGGCATCGCCACATCAATGATGGTGCCCCCTTGTTATCCTGAGACGGACAGTATAAGCTTGACCTGCGAGGGATCTGAAAACCACAAGGATGGATCATGTATATTCCCTAAAAATCAACAACCCTTTTCATTTTCTTTTTCATACAAAATTAGCTTTTCCCTTGCAAACCTACATGTACTTGTGATAAAATAATTGTAATAGTTATCAATTTATTTAATATAATTAGAAAAATCGCTGAATTCTATAAAGAAGCGGGGGAACCAATCTTTTGGGGTGAATCCTATTTTATAGGAAGGGCTACCTTTAGTCCTAATCCGTCAGCTAACTTCGTAAGCGTAAAAAGGGGGAAATATACTATGCCTGTGTCCAGACTATGGAACCCCATGGTCTTTTTTAATCCTAAATTTTAAATTTCGGAAATAAAGATAATTATTATTTGAAGGGGTGATATTTTGAAAAGAGAACTCACTTATTGTGTTATCGGAGCCGGTAACGGAGGAATTGCTATGGCGGGCTATCTTGCTATGATGGGGTACAGGGTTAACCTATACAACAGAACGCTTGCGAGGATATCTTCCTTGATGAAGGAAAGAATCATTTACCTTGAGGGTGAAATTAATGGGTGTGGGGCGCTGAATAAAGTTACAGATAATATGGAGGAAGCCATAAGCGATGTGGATATAGTAATGGTAACTGTACCTGCTATAGGACATTACAGTGTTGCCGGATCGATGGCTCCTTATCTCAGGGATAATCAAATAATAATATTGAACCCGGGCAGAACCGGGGGGGCGTTGGAAGTATATGAGGTTTTGCTAAGGGAAGGAAAACAAAATAAAATTATAGTGGCAGAAGCCCAAACCTTTATTTATGCCTGTAGGTCTACGGAATTTAATCGGGCACATATATTCAAATCGAAAAGGGAAGTAACCCTAGCAGCAATACCCGCCACAAAAACAGACTATGTGTTGGGTCTTGTTAACGAGGCCTATCCCCAGTTTATACCTGCAAAGGACGTTTTAGAAACCAGTATCAATAATTATGGTGCCATATTTCATCCTGCACCTACACTTTTAAACAGTGGCCATATTGAGAGATGTGCTCCTTTCGAATACTATATCGAGGGAATAACTCCGTCAATAGGAAATTTTCTTGAAAAACTGGACAAAGAAAGAATGGAATTGGGGAGGATGCTTCAGATAAAAACATTGTCCGCTATTGAATGGTTGGAGGAAACCTATGCCGCAAAAGGCGAAACTATATTTGAGGCAATCCAAAACAATTCTGCATACAGGGGACTACAGGCACCACAAGGATTGGACATCAGATATATTTATGAGGATGTTCCTCATGGTTTGGTGCCTATGGAATCTATAGCTCATACCTTGGGAATAAAAACCCCTGCTATAACTTCAATAATTGATATAGCACAACTGATGACTAACAGGGACTTCAGGGAAGAAGGCAGAAGCGCAGACAGGCTTGGGCTCACGGATCTGAGTGTTACCGAAATGCATATGTTAGCAAGACAGGGAACAGTGGTAAGAAAGGAACTGGAGGAGGTGGTTTAGTGAAAAAAATAATAGGATTAACCCTCGGAAATTGTGTTCATGTAGCGGGCACAATGAATTATTTGGGTTTAGCGGAAAAGGAGAATTATAAAACGGAATTCGTGGGTATAGGAATAAGTATGGAAAAGTTGATTAAAATTGTTGAAGATAAAAAACCCGATATTGTAGGGCTGTCATATAGGCTTTCGCCTGAGCCGCTAAATAGAATATTAAAGGATTTAAAAGAAAATATAGAAACAAATGAGAGCTTGAAGGATATAGTTTGGCTATTCGGGGGAACGGAACCTACGGCACTGGTAGCAGAAAAATACAATATATTTGATAAGATATTTTATGGTAACGAAGATATAGATGAGGTGATAGCCTATATAAAAGGCCAAGAAAACTCAGAAGAGGAAATATACCCGGACAGTCTCATAGAAAGGATCGATTCTAAATATCCGTATCCTATATTGAGGCACCATTTAGGGCTCACATCCAAAGAAGAAACAATAGAGGCAATAGAGAAGATAGCAGATTCAAAGGTTTTAGATGTAATATCCATTGCGCCGGATCAGAATGCACAGGAGTTTTTCTTTGATCAGGAAAACATGGATGAGAGCCTAAGTGGGGCCGGTGGTGTGCCTATTAGGGATGAAAAGGATTTGCGGGATTTATACAACGCGGCCCGGAGAGGAAATTATCCGTTGTTAAGGTCCTATAGCGGAACCAAAAATATATTAAAATTTGCAGAGGTTTTGCGAAACACCATAAATAATGCTTGGTGTGCGATACCCTTATTTTGGTATTCTGAGCTGGACAAGAGGGGACCTAGGACATTAAAGGATGCTATAATAGAAAATCAACAGGTCATGGCTTGGCATGGGGAAAAAGACATACCTGTGGAAGTAAATGATCCGCATCATTGGAGCCTAAGGGATGCGCATGATGCGATAGGAGTTGCGGCCGCATATTTGGCGGCATATAACGCTAAAAGGATGGGTGTAAAGAATTATATAGCACAGTTTATGTTCAATGTTCCCGCCTATATTTCTGCGGAAAATGATCTGGGAAAGATGCTGGCTAAGATAGAATTGATAGAAAACCTGCAGGATGAAAATTTTAACATTTATCGTCAGGCCAGAGCGGGATTGGCAAGTTTTCCGGCTGACTTATATCAAGCCAAGGGCCAGTTGGCCGCATCCGCATATTTAGCTATGGCAATTAAACCCCACATATACCACGTGGTCGGGTTTTGTGAAGCTCATCATGCCGCGGGGGCAGAGGATGTGATAGAGTCATGCAAAATTGTCAGAGGCATAATTAAAAACGAATTCTTGGGTTCTATAAATCTGGCCGGAGATATGAATGTTCAAGAAAGAAAAAGAGAGTTAATAGAAGAGGCCGAAATTATTTTAGACGGCATAAGGTTACTCAACAAAGGAGCAGAGGATCCTTTATCAGATCCGGACACACTGGTACGGGCAGTAGAGTCAGGAATATTAGACGCACCGCAACTCAAGGGTAATTCTGTGGCAAGGGGGGAGTTAAAAACCAGAATGGTCCAAAGTGCACTATTTGCTTACAATGAGGAGGATGCCGGGATAATACCCGAAAAAGAGAGAATAGAAACTATATTGGAAAATGCTGGTCTTCGTCATCTTGGGACGGACAGAATAAATGGGGCCCTGTGTAGGGGCGGACCTGTATGTCCACCCTAAAAAAACGACATTACCAGTTTCAGTCATCCTGAGACGAACAGCATAAACGGAACCCGCGAAGGATCCCGGTTTATTTATTACCCATATTCTTATTAAACTTCAACTCCACACTTTCCCCGCTTTCAAAAATAAAATCCATATCAAAATCCATAACATTATCACGTTTAATTTTCAGTGCTGTTAAGGTTCCGTCTATTATCCCGGTTACATCCGATAGAGAGGATCCCGGTATTTTTTTCAACAATTTTTCTATTTCTCTTGATGCCTTTTCATGTTCTGTTTTTTCTGATTTTCCTTCCATCACAGTTTCTATTTTACTTTTTTCATTGGAAGGCCCTTTTATATATTTCATGTCTATTTTATCGTCATTTGTGAGTCTGATATCCAAGCTGAATTTATTAATTTGGTCTAACGTAAACCCTGTCGTAGCATTTGGAGTGGTAGGCTTCGGCACATTTGGCATTATATTATCCTTTGTTCTTTTATCGTCAACTTCGGCACTATTGTCCACCCGGGGTTGATCCATATTTATATTTTTGTACATATCCGGCTGATCAGATTTGCTAATATTTTTTGGATTAGGCCGTTTTGGAGCTGTGCAAGATGTGGTAAATAGTGAAATTAATAATAACACTATAAAAATGAGCTGTACCCTTTTTATTCTCAACTTTATACGCCTCCTAAATAATTTTTATTGAAATGGGGTATTCAATCAGTAACTTGTTAAATATATTGTTTCTTAATGAAACGCTATATATGTATCTACGGTAAAAAAACAAAATTTTGGGCATAAGAAGGGGACGAAGGTGTAAAAATAGAATATATTGGACATAAACAAATTATGGGACAAGTTCTATTTTTATAAATTGTGGGACGGGTTTTGTTTTAACAAACTGCAGGGGTGAGCTCCGCCCGCCTGCTTAGAAAGGAAAAAACACATGAAATTAAAAAGAGAATTTTACAGCAGATCAACACTCGATGTTGCCAAAGATTTACTGGGCAAAAACTTGGTTCACCATGTTGACGGAGAGAGACTGGTTGGAAAGATTGTCGAAGCAGAAGCCTATGTCGGCCCCATTGACAAAGCTGCGCATAGCTATAGCGGAAAAACGAAGAGAAATGAAGTCATGTTTGGACCTCCGGGACATGCATATGTCTATAGAATTTATGGTGTGTATAATTGTATGAACACCATAACTCAAAAAAAAGGGGAAGGTACGGGGGTTTTAATCAGAGCGGTGGAGCCTATGGAAAATATCGAAATAATGGCGCGTAACAGATATGATATGTCTGCGGAAGAACTGGAAAAAAGACAGATACTCAATCTGACAAACGGTCCCGCCAAACTGTGTATAGCCATGGGCATTACTAATAAAAACAACAATGGTATGGACCTTTGTGGCGATACTCTATGGATTGAGCAAGCCGCAGGAGATGAAACATTTGAAACTGTGGAAACTACAAGGATAAACATAGATTATGCAGAGGAAGCCATACATTTTCCTTGGAGATTTTATATAAAGGATAATCCCTTTATTTCCGTCAAATAGGGAAAATATATGAACTGTTGCCAAAACTTACATTGTCCACTCATAGTTTATCTGTGATAGAATCTTCAGTATAAAATCTAGGAGGGTGGTTTGAGTGAAATCTGTACTAGAAAAGTATAAAATACCGTTAATCAGGGGCGGTATTTTATTAAGTATTGTGATACTGTTGTTCACGATTAGTTTTATCAACCTGAGGCAAAATGCTGATAAGGGCAAAACGGAACTGGAGGCAATTTCCGGAGCTGATACTATAAAGGATGATCAAATCCAAAAAAGTGACCAAGCCCCGGAAGATAACCAAGCCGAAAAAAATGAACAGATTGAGGAAGATAAAATTACTGAAATTAATGAAAAA
>DASRMN010000128.1:0-19025 GCA_035647935.1 Clostridia bacterium
ATATAGGGAGAAAATGATTTTCTGGATTTTCCGGAGATGCTGTGGTAGTGTAATTGATAAAGAATGATTCAGAGTATGATTTCAAAAAACAGAAAGAAAATTTTAGCTGATGGAGGTAAACCGTTTTGATTCCACTTAACACCGCATTAATCAGGGAGCTTTCGCTTCTCCCCGATCGGCCCAAAATCATGGTTATTGGTGAAACCGACACCGGGAAGAGCACTGTAGTTAAAGCTCTGGCACATTGGTTTCAGGAACAATCACAAAATGTCACTGTTGTAGATTCAGACATAGGGCAATCAGATATAGGTCCCCCGGGGTTTGTCTCTTGCGGAATATTAACATGGGACACAACATTCCCACACTTAATCACAAATGGGGGATCGTATCTGGTTGGAAAAACGTCCCCCTATGGAAGAGAACTGTCCGTAGTGACAGGCACTAAAATTTGTGTTGAGGCGGCTCAACGCTCCAAAACCGATGCAATACTCATTGACACATGTGGACTTGTAAAACCCGCAAGAGGGGTGCAAATTAAATGTGCCAAGGCGGAGATGGTTAAGCCCGATCTTATCTTGGCGCTGAACACACCCGAACTTACCCCACTTGTTAATTGCTTGAATTCACTTGGATTTCGTGTCCGTAATTTTCTACCTTCAAGAAAGGCCCAGACCAAACCTGCAGAAATACGCAAAGAAAATCGAATATCCCGTTGGAATGCATATATCGGAAATAACCCTTCCCTTTTAGGTATTCATCATTCCCATATAGTAATCCGTCAGTGGTGGGATGAGAGCCGATATGTAGATATTGACCAAATACCCCATGGTACCGTGGCCGCCATACAGGACCCCCGAACACCTGAATTTCAAATTCCTTGCGTATGGACTGTATCCGAAGACAACCCATTTG
Organism: Clostridia bacterium; assembly: GCA_035647935.1. GTDB lineage: Bacteria > Bacillota > Clostridia > Peptostreptococcales > Natronincolaceae > JAAZJW01. The sequence goes on from DASRMN010000128.1 coordinate 913, forward strand.
TTCTGGCACCGCTACCGGGGGACTATAAATTAGGCACCATATGGATAACTGCATACCAACTGGAGCTTAACGGAACCACAGTAATTTCGGCATAGGAATGGATCACTCTTTGGACCTTGCCTGAAAATACTATCCTTTTTCTAACAAAAGAGGGAAATTTAAAATCAGGTGCCCGGTGTCGGAATTCATTTAGGTATATAATATATAAATATCATATGTGGAGGCGTTATATATTGAAAATTGGATTGATAAGTGATATACATGGAAATCTGGAAGCGTTGGAAGCGGTTCTTGAACATTTATCTGTAAAAGAAAAGGTGGATAAAACCGTAGTCCTTGGGGACATAGTAGGATATATGGCAAACCCAAATGAATGTGTTGAACTTGTAAAAAACTATGATTGTATACAGGGCAACCATGATTGTACTGTGGTATATGAAGAGGATTTGGATTGGTTTAATCCTGTTGCCAAGGAAGCCCTGATCTGGACTATAAATGAACTGACAGATAAAAATAAAAACATATTAAAAGACCTGCCGTTGACAAAAATCTACAGTGAGGAAGATTTCACCATATCTCATGGGACGCTAAATAGCCCGGAGGAATTTTTGTATATGGATAGAAGTTTTGAGGCACAAGAAAGTTTTGACCTCATGGAAACACAGTTGCTGTTTGTAGGACATACCCATGTGCCCAAATATTTTATTTCGAATGGGGATAATTCCCCTGCGAACATAGAAATGGTGTCTGGTATAAATTATAAACAGGAAATACAGCTGCAAGAAAATAAAAAATATATATTCAACATAGGTTCAGTGGGACAACCTAGGGACTATAATTATAAAAGCTGTTTTGTAATATATGACACTGACAAAAAGACCATAAAATATGCCAGATTGCCTTACAAGGTAAGAATAACGGCAAGAAAGGTCAAAAAAAATCGGCTTCCGAAATTTTTATATAAGCGGATATTGGTTGGTATGTAGTTCGTATAGGTCTAATAATGCGTCGTTAACTTGCTTAAAATATTTATATATTACAATCCTCATCGCGGTTTGAAATTTTGATGGTTCCAACAACTCCCTGGAAAGAAAAAACCTGAAATTCGCAAACTCGCCTTGCTTCGGACATGCGCAATTTCTTAACGGTTTTTTATTTCCAGGTCGTTGGGAACCATGGCAAAATTTCAAAAGCGGTTCACATTGTAATACATAAATATTTGAAAGACAGTTTGTTTGAAACAGCGACATAATGCATACATGTTACAAATCAATATTATGAACATGCTTAGGGACTAGGGGACGGGAGTTCTTGTCCCATCAAATTCCATTTTATCTATAGGCAGAGAATGGTATGATGGGAAAAAACTCCCGTCCCCTTGTCCCGCAAGAGGAACTGGCCCCATTGTGATGAATCAAACACCATATGGGCAGCTGCATACAAACCGGAGCCCAACGGAAACGGTAATTTTGGCATAGACCAGAGGCGGTGTAAATGCAGAATCATTTCCTTTGGAGATTAATTGTAAAGTTATTTTTTGTTCCATAGAATCTATCAACCTCAAATCCAAAATTATAAAACAAACCCTTGATTTCATCTATTGACATCTTGTCCGCATCCCCAATTTGTTCCGATATTGAAAGAATACCCCCGGGACGTAACAGCCTGAAAAACTCCCTTGCGTATTCTTTTTTATTTTCAATTTCCCCCAACACGGTTACCATATATATAATGTCAAGCCTATTGTTTTCAAACGGAAAATCCAGTCCGTTGCATAAATGGAATTCAACGTTATAGATTTTTTTTCTAATTAGCCTCCTCCAAGCATAATCGAGCATTTCTTGTTGAATATCTGCCAATACCAATTTGCCGCGGGGAATGGCCTTAGCGATTGAAGAACTAAAATATCCGGGACCCGGGCCTATTTCAAGAATATTATAGTCTTCCTTCAATTCGAGACGCTGAATAAGTTTTCGGGGAGAAAGAAATATATTCCTCAATGGGATAAGCAAAGTAAACGCAAGCTGGTGTGGGAATACACCCTGTTTTGTGATTCTATCGAAAATATCCGGAAGCTTTTTTCTCATTTTTGCCCCCTTGTTGCGATTAATTGTATCAACTACGTTTAACCATGAAATCTATTTCACCATTTACTATCGGTATTTCATCTATCTCTATATGGGTGACAGTTGCTCTCTTTAATGATTTCATATGAGATACTAAAAAAGAAATTTTGTCTCCTTCACCTTGTACCTCCAATTCAACTTTATTATGGCCCCAATTCCTGACCCAACCCGTTAGGTTTAACTCTTCTGCCAATGTATACATTTCGTACCTAAAACCCACCCTTTGGACTTTTCCTGAAAATACTATCTTTTTTCTGACAACAGGAGATAATTCAGAATTAGGTGCCTTTATATGTTCAATCTTGTTATTTGTATAACTGTTTCTTAATTTTTCTATTAAATTGTTTGACCCCAAATTTAGATACCCCCTAACCCGGGATGTGTCATACTGACAGAGGGTAGACAGGGTCGTCCACCCCCACAAAAACATCCCTTGATAACACTATAGGGGCAGACAACCCTGTCTGCCCTCTTGTGGCACACACAATACAAAATGGCTATTTCCCTGTGTCATAACCAATAATTAAACCATTGTTCGCAGTCTCGAAACACAAATTTGTTCATTCCCCTTGGTCATGCAAATTTGGTTCTCGTTGCCTTTTTGTCCAACGAACCTTGTGAGTTGTTGACAAAACGGACAGCCGGCTGCGTTTGGCTTACCATCGGTTTGCTGTTCCCTCTGGTCACACAAACCGGGTTAGGTCATAAAAACCATTGTTAAACTATTGTTTGGTATTGTTTAAGCAGTCACCATACCATCGGCAGATTGAAGATTGAATTTTTCAATAGCCTGCTCGCGCATTTTATATTTCATAACTTTCCCTGCGGCGTTCATGGGGAATTCTTCCACAAAATCAACATAGCGGGGAGTTTTATGTTTTGCCATTGAAGAACGGACAAAATCTTTGAGTTCGTCCTCGGTAAGATTAGCCCCATCCTTGAGGACTATACAGGCCATGATTTCCTCACCATACTGTTTATCGGGAACACCGATTACTTGAACATCTTTTACTTTGGGGTGAGTGTAGATAAAATCCTCAATTTCCTTAGGATAAATATTTTCACCGCCGCGAATAATCATGTCTTTAATCCTTCCGGTTATTTTATAATAACCGTTTTCGTCTCTTTTTGCTAAATCACCTGTATGCAGCCAACCGTTTTCATCAATAACAGCCGCTGTTGCCTCAGGCATTTTATAATAGCCCTTCATAACATTGTAGCCGCGAACAACAAACTCACCGTTAATATTATCAGGTAAATCTTCACCGGTTTTAGGATCGATAATTTTGCATTCCACACCGGGCAGGGCCCGCCCGACGGTATTCACACGTAGTTCAACACTATCATCGACCCTGCTTTGGGTACAACCCGGTGAGGATTCGGTCTGACCGTAGACAATTGTAATTTCGGTCATATTCATTTTATTGACAACTTCCTGCATAACCTTAATCGGGCAAGGACTGCCGGCCATAATTCCGGTCCGCGTATAAGAGAAATCCGTTGCCGCAAAATCCTCGTGCTCCAGCATAGCTATAAACATGGTTGGAACACCATGAAAACAGGTAATTTTTTCTTCGGTAATGCATTTAAGTGACCGTCTGGGGGAAAAATAGGGTATCGGCGACATGGTGGTACCGTGGGTCATGGCCGCAGTCATGGCTAAAACCATTCCAAAGCAATGAAACATCGGTACCTGAATCATCATTCGATCTGCTGTGGAAAGGTCCATATTATCCCCGATATTTTTGCCGTTGTTAACCACATTATAGTGGGTAAGCATTACCCCTTTGGGGAAACCTGTGGTTCCCGAGGTATACTGCATATTGCAGACATCGTGTCTGTTAACGGATAAAGCACGACGATAAACTTCTTCAGGGGCTGTTTCTTCACTCAAGGGCAAAGCATCCTCCCAAGTCAAACAGCCATTTTGACGGGAATCTATGGTAATGATATTCCGTAGAAAAGGAAGTCTCTTGATATGTAAAGGTCTTCCTGCTTCAGCGTTTTCCAATTCAGGACAAAGTTCTTTGATAATTGCCACATAATCGGAATCTTTGTAGCCGTCAATCATAATCAGTGTATGGGTGTCTGATTGGCGGAGTAGGTATTCTGTTTCATAAATCTTATAGGCAGTATTAACGGTGACTAAAATAGCTCCGATTTTAGTCACAGCCCAGAAGGCAATAAACCACTGAGGAACATTAGTTGCCCAAATTGCAACCTTTTCTCCTTGTTTAACACCCAAAGCAATTAGTGAACGGGCAAAAGTGTCAATATCATCCCGAAATTCCGAATAGGTTCGGGTATAATCTAGGGTAGTATAGCGAAAAGCATCTTGATTTGGAAATTCATCGACAACACGATCCAATACTTGGGAAAAAGTTAAATCTATCAAAATATCTTTTTGCCAGATATATTTTCCCGTTTTGGTATTATTATCGTATAAATGCCCCCTTACGGTTTCCTCTCCCAAATAACGGCTCATATACGAAGCATATATTGGGAAAACTACTCCTGCTTCAGCCAAGTCAGGTGCCCAGCGTTTAACCCATTCTAGGGAAAGATATCCCTCATAGTTTATGGAACGTAAAGCCATCATGACTTCGTCTATGGGCAGGTCACCTTCGCCCATCATCTGATATTTTACAGTCCCGTTTTCCATTATTGAATCTTTGACATGGACGTGCTTAATATAAGCACCTAGGTTTTGAACGGTCTGTTCGGGAGTTTCACCTACGAATCGGTAGGGATGGTTAATATCCCAAAGAGCGGCCACGGCATCACTGGAAATATTGTCTAATAGTTTGCAGAGGCGAGCCGTATCTGCGTAAACACCGTTTGTTTCGACCAACAAGGTCACGCCCTTTTCTTCGGCTAAGGGAATTAAACGCTCAAGAGCCGAAAGAATTACATTGTCATCGACTTCACCTGTGGTATGAGGCTCAAGATCAGCAAGAATACGAATATAGGGAGTTCCAAGTTTTGAGGCCAATAAAATATATTCAACAATTTCTTCATGATTTTTTTCAGCATTTTCGGAAAATTTCAAACAGCAACCGGATGACAAACAAGGGATTTCCAAACGCAACTCAGCAAGTTTTTTAATAGTTTGCGGAAGTTGACTTTCAGTAAAGGGTTGGGCTTTAACGGCATAAATATCTTCTCCGAGTCCTCGAACCTCAATGCCGTTAAAACCAAGGTCACTGGCCATAGAATAGATTTCGGTCCAGCTGAAATTCGGACAGCCAAGCGTTGAAAATGCAAGCTTCATAGAATCTCCTCCTTTTTTGGATTTATATACCGAGAGTTCTTAGATTATTGTATTATTAATAGGCGAATAATTCAAGTCCGGTTTATGTGTGAAGCACTGACACGGGACAAGGGGACGGGAGTTTTTTCCCATCTCACCATTCTCTGCCTATAGATAAAATGGAGTTTGATGGGACAAGAACTCGCCGTCCCCTTGTCCCGTGCCTTTCTTTGACAACCGTTTTTCAACCGTTCAACCATGGTTCAACAATTGTTTAACAATTGTTGAATGTCGAATCATTAGACTTTTATTCACCATCAGACTGTTTCCTTATTTTATCCAACACTTCACTGTCCTTCAATTCCCTGATGTATCTATATCGGTTTTCATAAAAACTGCTGTCGAACTGGCATATGGAGATAAATTCACAATATTTACAGGATGTGTTTCGGCCTTTTTTGAATGGTTCTATTTTAACATTGCCTTTTAATATTTCTCCGCCGATTTCCCTGATGAGTCCCCTTACATGGTCCAGAAGCGCCTGAAAATCTTCCTTTTTTAAAGCCGACGAGGTTTGTGTAACTTTGCCGGTTCTGGTTGATATACCTGCAGGTATAATATCCGAATATGTACTCACTTCCTTGTCCATTTTCTTGATAATATTTACATCCTTTAGAACCAGACCTTTCATCTTTAACTCTTTGTTTATCTTTTTTTCTATTTTATCTACAACTTCCTCCTTGGTCTTTATCATCGGATCGTCTATTTTAAAATGAAATATACCGCCCGGATATACCTCTGTGTCATATCTCCTGCTCTCACTGGATAATATCGCATCTAAATAAACCAACAACTGAATTTGAAAACCGTAATAAACATCGGAGAGACAAAAATTGTCGTTCCCTGATTTGTAATCTATTATTTTAACGTAGCTGCCGTTTTCCTCATTTAATATATCTACTCTGTCTATTCTGCCTTCCAGATACATCCTTTCCCCACTGTCCAGTTCAACTATAATGGGAGGTATATTACCCCCAAACCCGAAAGTAATTTCACATCCTAAAGGAACAAATTCGCCCTTTTTTATATGTTCTGTCAGTGTCCACATTGCCCTCTTACTAATTCGTTTTAATCTGCTAACTAGGTATTTATATCTGTGTGTACTCAGCATAACGCCATGTTCAAACTGTAATGCCATCTCGTCTACTATTTTTTCAACCAAACGGTCATTTTGTTTTCTGGTTAAATTCTTCCAATCAATTTCCTCATTTACTATCTCCCTGCTGAATTCCTCCATAGAATTATGAAAAAATCTGCCTATATCGGGGTTAGACAGCTCATATTCCTTTCTCTCCTTCGGCCTTAATCCATAAGTAACAAAATGGGCAAAAGGACAACGCGCAAATTGTTCCAGCCTTGAAACACTGGAACGGATAGGATTGTCATACAAATGCCTAGCGCCTTCTTCGCCTATACTGACAATTTGATTTTGATGAAACAGCCCTTTCACCATCAAATTGCATCCCTTTTTCCATGTAGATTGTTGAACATACCAGCTATAAGCATCCCACCAAACGTTTTCCATAGGTTTGTTATCCAGATTTAGCCTTATATTTTCCATCATATATTTAAACGTGCTCGTAGGTGTGGTTATAAGATGAATCTGGTGTTCCGGTGTATTTACAATGTCACTTTTTATACTTAAGTTCCTAAACAGGCTTTTCAAACGATCTATTAAAATAGAAGGTCTTAGGGCTTGTCCCTCCTGATCTGCCAAAGCATAGCTCACCCATAAATATTCGGAGGGTTTTGAAAAGGTGGAATATATCACAAACTGTTCTTCCAATAGGGAAGTTTCCAAGGTCGTACCTATTGAAAGTCCTTTTCTTTCTAAAATCCCCCGCTCATGGTCCAATAATATTCCACTGTCCTCTTTGTTGGAAGGAAGCACACCATCATTTGCACCTATTACAAACAGGGCTTTGATGTCATGGACCCTAGACCTCTCGCCGTTACCTACCAATACCTGATCTACTGTAGTAGGAATAACCCCTATTTTACAAGCCTCAAATCCTGCTTCTAAAATTCTTCCATATTCTCTCAACGTTATGCTCTCATCGGATAATATTTCTACCAACTGGTCAAATATTTCAACAACCTTGTTCCATATTTGGGTGTTTTCATTTACATATTCAAAATGCTTTTTCTCCCTCAGTTCTTCTATCCAATTGTCCAATTTTTCTTCCATATTAAGACTCTTAATAAATTCAAACAACGCTTTTGTAATATGCTCGATTTTTTTCCTGCGGTAAATTCTTTCTTCAAATTTTATAAACGGCGCAATAAATTTTTCTCTCAGACCATTGAATTCCGATAATTCCTCTTCATCTCCCTTTGTAAAGGGCTTAAAATAGCTTTCTTTCCCTTTAATTCCATATTGTAGTACATAGTTCTCCAGCTTTTCTACTTCATCTTTGGTAAAATCACTGAATCCGGTTTTTAAAAATCTGAACACATCTTCATATCGATATCCCCCGGCCAATATTTCTATGCTCGATAAAACCAATTCTACCATGGGATTGTTCATAATAGATCTTTTTTCATCCATAAAGTAAGGTATACCATATTCTTCGAACACCCTCTTTATTGTCATTCTATATTGGTCCAGTTCGCCGGAAATTAGGGCTATGTCCCTCCATCTATAACCCCTGTCCCGCACTAGGTGAATTATTTGTGCTGCTGCATTTTCTATCTCCGTATAAAGATTGGAACCGGCAAAAACCTCTAAGTTAACAACATCATCTATGTATTGTTTATAGGGGAAACTGTATAGTTCCCTCTCTATGTGTTCTGTCTCCTTAACCTTTGGCAATATATTTCTTTTGGTTATATTCAGGTTTATTACTTCTTCCTCCAGCCCTAATTTCTTGGCAATTGTCCTTATTTCCAAATAGGTCCTTTGAGAAATATGGAAAAGTTCTTTATCCCTTTCTCCGGCACCCAAGCCCATGGTAAGGGTAATAGTAATGTTTTTTACTTTCTGAGCCAACTTTTCTATAACCCTGAGCATTTGGGGGGTAAAACTTTGGAACCCGTCTATCCAAATTTCCGCATTTTCCAGGAACTTAACTCCTTCTATGTTTTCAATGAACAAATTTATATTATCTTCATCATCTATGTATTTATCTTTTAAATATGTATTAAATCTTTCGTAAATCAAAATAATGTCCCAGAGTTTCCGCTTCAGTATTGTACCTTCCTCCATATCGTTAAATTCCATAGTTAATTCTATCGGGCTCACGTCATGTTGCTTCATTTCACAGATTAGTTCCTTTAATTTGTCAATAAAACCTTCCTGTCTGGCAATAGATCCGTAAATCAAAAGCTCCTTCGAAGATTCATCTGCAATTTTTCTCAAAATCATATTTTTGCCGAGTTCGTTTATCGGCACTCTTGTAAATCCCCCAATCTCGTCAAACACATGGTTAGCGAGTTTTGTAAAACTTACTACTTCCGCCCTCATAATACCTTTCAAGTCCTGTTTCCTTATTAAATCCCGCTCTGCTTGCAGGGTAAACTGTTTCGGAACCAGGAGTAACAGTTTGTTGTCCCCCTTTTCCCTCAGTTTCTCCCTTATTTCCTCGAGGACATAATAACTCTTCCCCCTGCCTGCCCTGCCGAATATGTATCTAATGGCCATCAAATTGCACCCCATTTCAACATCCTATATTAATCCGCTATATTTGGCTGATTTCTCATTAAATGTTTAGCTACTCTCCAGCATAGTAAATTCATGTTAGGACAATTATACCATACACAGAACAAATGTTTTAAATAAAAAAACAATTCCCGAAGCCATTCGTATGGCCTATGGGAATTGAATGATTTTCCTACCTCCACTCTCTTTTAAGTTTTTCCATAACCGTATTCATCCTGCCTACAATAAAAAAGGCATTTCTTAAATACTTAAATCGGAACTCCGTGTCCCTTCTTATATCGGGATTTCTATTTTTATGTTTACCAAATACCTTGGAGGCATCATAATACCCCTGTTTATAAAGCTTCGAAATATTTTCGCCGGAAAAATCAAAAATTCCGTTTAAATGTCTGCTTTTTTCATCCACAAACTGTATTTCATGAATCCTATTCCCGACAAGCTCGTGCTTAATCCTAGATTTTATACTCATCGGATCAAAATGAATAACATAAGCAGGTGTGTCGGTCTTCATGGATCTGAGCAATCCTATCGGGATATTATCACGAATTCCGCCATCCATATACCTTTTTCCGTTTATAGTAACCTCTTTCATTAATTTCGGAACACTGATTGCCGCCTGTATGACATTCCTTATATATTCATCACCCTTGGAATTTAATTTAAAATATTTTAATTCCAAGCTTGGATAGGATGTGGCGGTAATATATAACTTTGTTGTAGATTGGGAGATCATTTTGGTATCCAAAATGTCCTGTATAACGGTTTCATAATACCTGCCTCTTATTATCTTTCTATAAAAAGATTTAAAGCCGGTAAAATCCAGGTCCGCCCAATGCTCCCCCGCTATGCCCAGTTTATTGCTAAGAAAAGCCGTAGCGTTTAATGCACCGATTGAGGTTGCTATTATATATTCAATTTCCAGATTGTTCCCATTGTCTTCTATATACTTCAATATTCCATGTTCATATGCGCCGTTAGCATATCCGCCGGATAATACTAAGCCAATTTTTGTTTTCATTATTATCACCTGTCCAAAGGGTCCTAGTTTTTTATAGTTATCTAATCATTATAATAAAGACTTTCCGTGGGATATTCCGAATCACTTGTTATATCAATTCCAAGTTTATTGAAGGTCTGTTCATCATTTCGACTCAGTATGGTGGTTGAGTGAGCCTGACACCCCCTCAACATAGACAATTTGTCCATGGCCACCTGTGCCGTCGGATTGGTAACAGCGCATATACTGAGCGCAATCAGTATTTCCTCACAATCCAGTGCCACACTTCTGCCGCCCAATATTTTGGATTTTAAATTTCTGATCGGTTCCAATATCACCGGAGAAATTAAATGTATTTCATCAGATATATTAGCCAGATATTTAACAGCGTTTAGAAGTACAGCCGCCGTTGCATCCATTACATCCGAACCTTTACCGGTTAAAATTTCTTTATCATTAAGCTCCATTGCCACAGCCGGACACACTTCATTCTTGTTGGATTCTTCTCTTAGCTTGGCTGAGCGGTCCCTTGCAGGCAGGACCACACTCCTGTCCTCCGGTCTCAGTTCGAGTTCCTCCATAATCAGTCTGGATCTTTTAAAAATTCCTTTTTCAATATAACCCTTTTTATACTCGCATCCGGTTTTGAAATACCTTCTGATAATTTCCTGTTTGGATGCCTCTTTAATTATATCATCATCAATAATTCCAAAGCCGACCCTGTTAACTCCCATATCTGTCGGTGATTTATATATAGATTCTTTCCCTGTTATTTTCTCTATAATCCTTTTAAACACGGGAAAACTTTCAATATCACGGCTATAATTAACTGCTATCTCATTATAAGCATCAAAGTGGAAAGGATCAATCATAGTTACATCCTCTAGGTCCACAGTCGCTGCCTCATAGGCCATATTTAAAGGGTGTTTTAAGGGGATGTTCCATACAGGAAATGTTTCAAACTTCGAATAACCTGCTACCCTGCCCCTTTTATACTCATGATACAATTGGCTGAGACAGGTTGACAATTTTCCGCTTGCCGGCCCCGGAGCCGTTACAACAACAATGGGCTTTGTTGTTTCAATACATGGATTCTCACCGAATCCCTCATCACTTACAATTGTATCGATATCTGTAGGGTATCCTCTGATACTTTTATGAATATATACCCTAATTCCCCTTCGTTCAAGCCTATTGATAAAAACATTAGTTGCAAACTGGTTATTATATCTGGTTATAACCACACTGTTTACATCAAGTTCATGGGCCCTTAAATCATCAATTAACCTTAAGGTTTCCATATCATAGGTTATACCGAAATCCCCTCTTATTTTGTTTCTTTCGATGTCTCCTGCATATACACAAATAATTACTTCTATTTTATCTTTCAACTTTTGCAATAGTTTTACTTTTGCATTTTCATCGAATCCCGGCAAAACTCTTTTTGCGTGTAAGTCGGACAAGAGCTTTCCCCCAAACTCCAGATATAACTTATCATAACTGTTTACTCTTTCCAAAATATATTTGGATTGTTCCTCTAAATATTTTTCATGGTCAAACCCTGTTTTCATCTATATACCTCACTTCATCTGTCATTACCTAGGTTTATCATTAAGGGGTGGGCCCTGACCACCCTTAAAGTTTATCATAATTCTCCATTGATGGGCAGATGAAATCATCCACCCTATTTTTTGCTTTTCCTATAACTATTTTACACTATCCCTCATTACCGTATCAATATTTTTTTGATTTTATCGTTTCGGTATTATGGCTAAGGTATCTACTTTATTACTAACTCCACAGGACAATGATCGGAACCCAGTACGTCTGCATGTATATCAGCGCTCACCAGCCGTTCCTTCAGTCTCTCCGAAACACAGAAATAGTCTATCCTCCACCCCGCATTGTATCTCCTAGCCCTGCGTTTATATGACCACCAAGTATAGGCTTCTTCCTTATCCGGATAAAAATATCTATATGTATCTATAAACCCGCTTTCTAAAAACTGAGTGAATTTTTCTCTTTCTTCATCGCTGAAGCCCGCACCGCCCCTGAAAGTTTCAGGGTCTTTGAGGTCTATTTCATTATGAGCAACATTTAAGTCGCCGCAAACAATTACAGGTTTATCCGTATCAAGTTCGTTTATATACTCTCTGAAACAATCGTCCCATTCCATCCTATAATCCAGCCTTGCCAGTTCCGACTGGGAGTTGGGGGTATATACCGTTGTTACATAAAAATCTTCAAATTCCAGTGTAGTAACCCTGCCTTCTTTGTCATGCTTTTCTACACCCAGACCATATAACACCGAGATAGGTTCCTGCTTAGTGAAAACAGAGGTACCGGAGTAACCCTTTTTTTCTGCATAATTCCAGTATTGATGGTAACCCTCAAGTTTCAGATCAATCTGACCTTCCTGAACCCTACTTTCCTGAATACAAAATATGTCCGCATCAACCTCTTTAAAATAATCCAAAAATCCCTTCTTGACGCAGGCCCTTATTCCATTAACGTTCCACGAAATCATTTTTTTCATTGTTAACCCCACCTTAAACTATCATTAAACTATCGTTAAACTATTGTTTATGACCTAACCCGATCCGGTACTCAATTAACAATAAACAAATACTTTCAATTCAACAAGGATATTAATGGATAGCAAATACTGTTCTTTAAAAATCTGAGTATCGAATCGATGGTAGGTCAAACGCGATGAGCACCAAATTTGCACGAACAAAGTGAGTAAGCAAATTTGTGTTGCGAGACCGCATAATACATCAGCTAAATAAAACCAGATTTCCTTTTAGCACTATCATTCAATCATCAATGCCCTTTTTATAATAATTCGTCCCCATATTCCAAAGTTTACTTGTAAAGGCTTCTTCTTCATTTTCCTGTTCTGATATAAATGTCGTTATGCTCTCTATATCCCCCGACATTTTATCCGCTTGATGTAAAATTTGTGCTTCTACTGTTTTTGGCAATACAGGAGAACCGAATTCCAGGTATCCATGATGACTCAAAATACCGTTTATAATAATCAATTTATCGTCCTGATTAAAATCCTCAATCTCGTTGATAGCATTCAGTGTATTATGAGCTCCCAAAAATACGTGACCCAGCATGACACCCTCTTCTGTAAAACCGACATTTGGAAGGGGTTTATATTCTATAATTTTTGCCCAGTCATGGAGCATTGCCATAACTATTAACCGCTCTATTTGCCTTTCAGACAGTTTTTTTGTGGCGGCTACTATATAGGAAAATTTCAATACTTCTAGGGTGTGTTGAAGCAATCCATGATAGTAATTATGATGAACCCGCCTTGCTGCGGGGTGGGTGGAAAACATTTTAAAATGGTCATTGGAAAAAATCATTTTGTCAATTAATCTTTTCATATGGGGACTGGTTACCTTTTCATAGAAAAAGTCTAAACCGTCTTTCATGTTTTCCAGACCCCAAGTACTGGTCGGAATCAGATCTACAATATCTATACTGTCTATATCGGCTCTTTCTATATGTTTAATGGTAACCTGGATCTGGCCTTGATATTCCCCTACAACAGCTTTTATATTTACCGGGTCTTCCACACTTATTGAATTTATAAATTCCTCGTTATCTTCATAATCCCAATACTTTGCTTCCATCATTTTAGAAGCATCCTGTATAACAATGTCAGCAAACCTTTTGCCATTCCTTGCTACCTTTACCTTGACAGCCCCTATTAAAACTGCAAGCTCAAAATTTTGGCTTATGTAGTTTCTATCAATATCCTTTAATTGTTTTATTCCCATACCTACCCTCCCATAAAAAATTGCTATATATTCATTTTACCTTATTTCGGGCTATTCATGCAATATTATATAGATATCTTCCTTGGGCAGACACACGGGTCTGCCCCTACCACCTAAGCTGCTCATGCAATATTATATAAACACCCCCTGCTTTAAGCTAAATTATTACAGGAAGGTGTTTTATTTTAAGCAATCATTTAATCAGTTTTGCGGCATCCTTGTCAATAATCAGTATACAATCCCTGTGTGCCTGTAATACAGAGGCAGGGTAGTTTGTGTTTATATAGCCGTTTGTCATATTTTTTATGGCTTGAGCCTTATTGTGCCCGCTGGCAAGTAGTACAACCTTTTTAGCTTTCATAATGGAAACTATACCCATAGAAACAGCTTTTGTAGGCATATCCTCTTTCCTTTCAAAAAACCTGCTATTATCCTCAATAGTACTTTCTGTAAGATTTATTAAACTGGTCCTTATATTTAAATTTTCGGTTGGTTCATTAAAACCTATATGCCCGTTTGTACCTATTCCAAGTATTTGAATGTCGATACCGCCTGCTTCTTTTATCTTTTCCTCATATTCCTTACATTCTTTTTCAATATCGTCAGCCATTCCGTTCGGAATGTGTATGTTCTCTCTTGGTATGTTTATGTGGTTAAAAAATGTTTGCATCATATAGCAATAATAACTGCCCTTATTTTCTTTAGGTAATCTGTAATACTCATCCAAATTAAACGTGGTAACTTGTGAAAAATCAATAACGCTTCTTTTGTACATGTCTATCAGTTTTTTATACATCCCTATAGGCGTGCTGCCTGTAGCCAGACCCAGAACACTTTTAGGATTTACGGTAATCTGGCTGGCCACTATTAATGCAGCCTTTTCGCTCATCTTGTCGTAACTATCTTCTATATATATTTTCAAAAAAGACACCACCTTTTTTGCTTATTCGTTACAACCTATGCTCGAGATCGGGTTTGCTATATTACTCCCTTATCCCCCTACTCCCGGGTCTTTCCAGTGGCACATCTCCTTTTTTGCAAATTGGGCATTCGGTTTCTTTATAGGAAATTACCCCTAGGGATAGAGCCGACTTCAGTTTGGTCCCAAATTCTATTTTCCCGTTGCTTCTATCCACCAAAACAGCAACCCCTGCGGGGATCCCTCCTACCTCTTTGACTAATTCTATAACTTCCTTTACAGAACCCCCGGTGGTAATCACATCCTCCGCAACTAATACCCTAGCTCCCTTTGGTACGAAAAATCCCCTTCTCAGGGTCCTTTTTCCCTTTTCTTTTTCTGCAAACATTGCTGTGACCCCCAATTGTCTGGCCATTTCATACGCGATAATGATGCCGCCCGTAGCGGGGCCGATTACGATATCTATATTGTCTTCCCTGAATTCATCTGCCAGCCCTTTGCAAATTTCTTCCGTATATTTCGGGTATTGTAATACCTGGGCGCATTGTATATATCGATCGCTGTGAAGACCTGATGTTAACAAAAAATGTCCGTTTTTCAATGCCCCTGTTTTTTCTAAAATTTTGATAACTCGCTCCCTGTTTATCATATATATCCCTCCCAGCCCGACAGACACATAGGTCTGTCTCAAATTTTCAGAAGCGGGAGACCGAAGGTCTCCCCTACAATATGGCTTTATAACGTGTGTAGGGGCGGTCTCCGACCACCTGTCTATGGGCACAATACTGCTTTGCAACGCGCATAGGAGCGAACCCACATGTTCGCCCAAGGGTAGACACATGGGTCTAGCTCATTCAAATAATGTAACACAGTGCTCCCGTGATTGTCGTCAATATCGGAAGCTCTCTCTTATTTCCTCAATATTGTTAAACCCATGTTCAATCATATAACTTTCAATACCGTTTAAAACATCGACGGTGGCAACAGGATTTATAAAATTAGCCATGCCTACAGCCACACCCGTGGCGCCTGCAAGTATAAATTCCACCGCATCGTCCCCATTCATAATTCCACCCATACCGATAATTGGCACATCCACCGCCTTTGCTACTTCGTAAACCATCCTTACGGCTACAGGTTTAATTGCGGGACCTGATAATCCGCCCATAATATTGGCCAGCACAGGCTCTTTTCTATCTATATCGATTACCATTCCGAGCAGTGTATTTATTAGAGACAGGGCATCGGCACCGCCATCTACGGCTGCCTTTGCAATCGATACTATATCGGTTACATTCGGGCTGAGTTTTACTATTAAGGGTTGTTTAGCTATCTTCTTAACCGCCTTCGTTACCTCCCTCGCCATAAAGGGATCCGTACCGAAGGCCACGCCCCCCTCTTTGACATTCGGACATGATATATTTAATTCCATCATATCAATATTTGTATCTTTTAGACTTTCGGCAACCTCACAATATTCTTCAACTGTTCTGCCCACAATATTAACTATTACCTTGGTATCATACTGCTCCAAAAAAGGCAGGTCTTCTTCAATGAAAGTTTCCACCCCGGGATTTTGTAACCCCACACTGTTTAGCATTCCTCCATAGGTTTCAGCAATACGGGGGCTGTCATTTCCCTTCCAAGGGACGGTGGATACCCCTTTTACTACTATTGCGCCCAATTTATTTAAATCTACATACTCACTATATTCTTTACCGCTCCCGAAAGTGCCGGAGGCCGTCATCACGGGATTTTTCAATTCTATACCTGCTATATTTATTTTCGTATCAGGCTTACTCATCCCATATAACCTCCTCACTCCAAAACACGGGCCCATCAGTACATACTTTTTTATTTTGCCAATCTTCCCCGCCCTCTGTTTTGATTTTACAGGTGCACCCTATGCAGGCCCCGATTCCACATGCCATTCTTTCTTCTAAGGATACCTGTGCCCTTATTTTATTTTCTTTTGCCCATTTACTTACAGCCTTAAGCATCGGTTTTGGCCCGCAACTATATATCATATCCCCTTTAATATCTTTTTTATTGAGGAGTTCAGCTACATTACCCTTAAACCCGATACTCCCATCTTCTGTAGCCACAAAAACTTTTGCATTATAGCCCTCCAATTCCTCGACTAAGATAGGGTCATGTGCAAAACCCAAAAATGCATAAATTTTTCCTTCTAGGTGTTTTGAAAGTTCTACAAGAGGCGGAACACCTATTCCTCCGCCTATCAGCATATGTGTATTTATTCCTTCTTCTATTTTAAATCCGTTACCTAAAGGACCCATTACTCTTATAAAGTCACCCTTTTTTAAACGTGAGAAACTCTCGGTACCCTTTCCCACTACTGCATATACCAGGGTTATTATACCCTTTCTTTTGTCTGTTTCGCAAATGCTTATGGGTCTTGGCAACAGCATTTCCCTTTCTTTGCAATATAAATTTACAAATTGTCCGGGCAGAGCTATTTCAGCGATCCCGCCACATTGCAGTTTCATGGAAAATATATTCTTTGCTATTTGTTTTTGTTCAATTATTGTCGGATAATACAGTTTTTTCATAGGATTACTCCTTATTCTAAAATAAGTTCTCTTGCAAATCGTCTTTCATATCAACGGCGGCTTCCCTGGCTGCTAAGGCAAAATCCTTCTCTGAAAATTTCAGCCTGTTGGGCTCTTTTAGATGGGCAGCAATGATACCCCTTGACGAATTAATTATTGCACCTAAACCGTCCTTGTTGAAATAACCTTTTAAGTCTTCCGCTTTTGCCCCCTGGGCCCCATAACCGGGAACCAGAAAATATGTGTTGGGCATTATATTTCTGAGGCTTTCCGCCTGTTTTGGATGGGTTGCACCCACAACCGCACCTATTTTGCTATATCCGTGTTTCCCTATCAATTGCTCTCCCCATTTACTTACCAATCTTCCAACTTTTTCGTAGAGTTTGCCTTCGTTTGTTTCTAAATCCTGTATCTCTCCGCTATTCGGATTCGATGTTTTTACCAATATAAATAAACCCTTATCATGCTTTTTACAATACTTAATGTATGGTTCTATAGAGTCAGATCCTAAATAGGGACTTAGGGTTATAGCATCTTGATTATAAATGTTATAATATTGGTCCTCTATTTTTACCTCCCCTATATGCCCTTCGGCATATGCTTCCGCCGTGGAGGTTATATCTCCCCTTTTTACGTCACCTATTACCATTAAGCCTTTGCTTTTTGCATATTCATTTGTTTTGATGTAGCATTGCACTCCTTCATAGCCGTATCTTTCATACATAGCTATTTGGGGCTT
>DASRMN010000129.1:0-5612 GCA_035647935.1 Clostridia bacterium
ATTTAAAACATAATGAATTTTCCGACGGGCTGGAACTACTGTACCAACAGATACTGAAAATCAGTAAAAAACTGCAATCAAAATATCTGTTTCCCTTTAATATTGTACTCATAGGATTCATGGGCAGCGGCAAGACCTCGGTGGGCACAGAACTTTCAGCTCTATTGGAAATGGATTATATAGATACAGATGATATAATTATAGAAAATTCCGGAATGTCCATAAATGAAATTTTTAGCGCCTATGGCGAGACCAAGTTTAGAAACCTAGAAACAAAGGCGATGGAAGACCTGCAAGGCCTTAACAATACCATAATTTCCTGCGGCGGTGGCGTGGTGCTAAACCCGAAAAACATTGATCTGCTGAAAAACAACGGCAGGACAGTTTGGCTGAAGGTATCCCCAGAGGAGGTTTATAATCGTCTCTCGGGCGATGACAACAGACCCCTGTTAAAAGACAATTTCACCATGGAAAAATTATCACAAATATTGGAAGACAGGTTACCTTTATATGAAAATGCCGGTGATATAATCATAAATACAGACGGGAAAAACGTGCAGGAAATAGCGAAGGAGATTGTTGAGGAGTTGCTGGATCGTTAGATGTTGCGCAAGGACACAAGGGGACAGTCCCTTTGTGTTGTTGGAAAGACACAACACAAGAGGAACTGGCCCCATTGTGTCCAATCAGACCTCAGTTTGTTAGACGGTTGTTAAAGGAAGGCACGTCCCCTTGACACATCTGCAATTTTGCATAACCTGACGGTTTTTTTGCTTCAAACAGATTTTCCCGGTTGACTGAGGCAAAAAGAACCGTCTTCATTGCTTCACCGAATAGTTAAACCGCTGAAGATTGTTTTTTTAATTTACTGTCTTTACTCTCCGCAAAATAAGTAGAACCCAGCACCAATATACCACCAATTATTTTAATAAGGGTTAAGTCCTCTCCTAAAAACATTATCGCCATAATTACGGCTGATACCGGGTCTATGTAGCTTAATATGGCAATAGACTGGGCCCCCAATTCCTTAATTGATCTGAAATAGAGCAAGTATGCAAGACCGGTGTGCACAATCCCTAACAATAATATATTTACCCACGACCTTGCTCCCATATTTAACAGCATAAGGGGGCTATCTCCCTGTACTTTCAACTGTAACATAACAACAGGTAACAAAGTTATCGCGGCTACCATAAGCTGTAACAACGTAGTTTCAAAACCCGACAAATCTTTAATATGTTTGTTAATTAATATAACCGTTGCGTATAACATTGCTCCGAAAATTACATAGGTCATTCCGAGCATATGATTATAGGCATCACCGCTGACGTCATTACCCGCCCTGATAATCAGAAATAACCCAAGCATAGCTGTAAAAGTACAAATGACTTTGGTCAGCGTGATTTTTTCTTTTAAAATTATAGGAGATAACATTATTACAAATATGGGCGCGGAATAATACCCGAGTGTTGCATTTGATACGGTTGTATATTTATACCCTTGGAACAATGCAATCCAGTTCACCCCCATACAGGCGCCGGACAGTATCAACAGCAATCCGTTGGCTTTTATATCCTTGAAGGATATATTTATTCTTACGGCAATGCCCACCACTATTAAAAACAAGCTGGCTATGGCTGCTCTGAACAACGCAATTTCTAGGGACGATAAATTTATATTTTTTACAAATATGCCTATGCTTCCGAAGATAATCATAGCAACAACTATTGATATTTTGGCTTTCATAAAGATACCCCCATCACGTCAAACAACTGATAATTAAAAACCTGTAAGCTAATTTCGTTTATAAAAAATCCCGTACAGATCCTTCGAGGGTCAAACCTTTTCTGTCCGTCTCAAGATGACATTCCGATATAGCGCCCTTGTAAAGTAGATGTCAAACCTTTTCTGTCCGTCTCAGGATAACATTTCGACATGAATCCTTTGTAAAGTAGATTTATAAGTATCTACTCCATAACTAGATCTTCTATGTTTTTTCCCGGGGGTACAATCGGAAGAACCATTTCGTCTCGGTCGATTTCGCAATTAATAACTACAGGTCCTTCTATGTCCATTGCCTTCCTGAGCACGTCCCCTATTTCTTCGTTTTCAGTAACATTGAAACCTGTGGCACCGAAGGCCTCCGCCAATTTTACAATATCCGTTGCTTTTTCTAATGTTGTGCTGGAAAATCTCTTATCGTAGAACAAATTTTGCCACTGCCTTACCATCCCTAACACCTGATTATTCAATATAACAACGATTATAGGAATATTATATTTCACAGCCGTAGACAGCTCGTTGCAATTCATATGGAAACATCCGTCGCCCGATATATTAAATACCTGCCTATCGGGTGAAGCAATTTGTGCCCCCATAGAAGCACCCAAACCATAACCCATTGTGCCCAATCCGCCTGATGTTAAAAAGGTACGCGGTTCCGTAAATTTATAATATTGTGCTGTCCACATCTGGTTTTGTCCAACCTCTGTAGCAATGATGGCTCTATCGCCCGCCACCTCACAAACTTTTTCAACAATATACTGAGGTTTTAGTTTTTTATCCTTTTTGTAGGCCAAGGGATATTCCCTCTTTATTCCGATTATTTGCTCGAGCCAGGGAGTATTGTCTTTTTGTCCTATTTTTTCGTTCAGCATCGGCATAATCCTGTTGATGGAACCTATAATAAAATGATCTACCAAAACATTTTTGTTTACCTCCGCAGGGTCTATATCTATTTGCAGTATTTCAGCATCCGGAGCAAAATTATCTACATTGCCGGTTGCCCTGTCACTGAATCTGACCCCGATTGCAATTAATAAATCGCATCGTGTGGCCGCAACATTTGAAGCCTTTGTGCCGTGCATTCCCAACATTCCCGTAAAAAATTCATCCTTAGAAGGAAACCCCCCTAAACCCATCAAACTACTGGTTACAGGTGCTTGGACCTTCTGTACGAATTTTTTTATATCTTCCGAAGCACCGGACCTTACGGCTCCGCCCCCGATATAAATCAACGGCTTTTTAGATTTTTCTATCAGCCTTACCGCGTCCAATATATCTTTTTCTCTTATTGTTTCTATAATATCTTTAATCGGTCTGGGTTTCTCATAGCTGTATTCGGTCACCTGGGCGGTAATATCCTTTGGTATATCTATCAACACAGGTCCCGGTCTTCCCTCCTGTGCGATATAAAAAGCCCTCCTGATAATTGTGGCTAATTCATTGATGTCCTTTACTATAAAGTTATGCTTTGTAATAGGCATTGTAATACCCGCCACATCCACCTCCTGAAAACTGTCCCTGCCCAGTAATGACAGAGGCACATTTGCCGTTATAGCAACCAAGGGGACGGAGTCCATATATGCAGTCGCAATACCCGTAACCAAATTGGTTGCGCCGGGTCCCGATGTTGCCATACATACACCTACTTTGCCTGTTACCCTAGAATAACCGTCCGCCGCGTGGGCCGCTCCCTGCTCATGGGCCGTTAAAAAATGCATAATTTTGTCACTGCTTTTGTAAAGTGCATCATATATGTTCAGTATGGCTCCCCCCGGATAACCGAATATTGTGTCCACACCCTGTTCGAGTAAACAATTTATTACAATTTCAGCGCCTGTTATTCGCATAATACGTCACCCCTTCCTATATCCTCAATAAATCCCTATTACCTAACCATATAACCGGGAAGCCAAAACTATTCTAGGTTTAGACTTTAACCAATTTTACCTCCTTAACCAGCTCATCATTTTTCTGAGTTTTTCACCGACTATTTCGACCGGATGATTTTGTTCTCGCCTTCTCATTGCATTAAACGACGGTCTGTTTGCTTTGTTTTCTAGGATCCAATTGCGGGCAAACGTACCGTCCTGGACTTCCTTGAGCACCTTTCTCATTTCATTCCTGGTATCCTCTGTAATAATCCTTTTACCGACAGAATAATCCCCGTATTCCGCTGTATCGCTTATAGAATATCTCATGTAACTCAGTCCACCCTGATTGACCATATCAATTATCAGTTTCATTTCGTGCAAGCATTCAAAATAGGCACTTTCGGGGCTATATCCGGCCTCCACCAGTACTTCAAATCCGGCCTTCATCAACTCGGTAACACCGCCGCATAACACAGCCTGTTCACCGAACAGATCCGTTTCGGTTTCTTCCCTGAAGGTGGTTTCCAAAACCCCTGCCCTCGAACCGCCAATTCCGGCTGCATATGCCAATGCAATATCCATTGTATTTCCTGTTACATCTTGATAAACCGCAACCAAACAAGGTACTCCTCTGCCCTCTTCATATTGTCCCCTCACCGTATGTCCCGGTCCTTTGGGCGCTACCATAAAAACATTGATACCTTCGGGTGGTACTATTTGTCCGAAATGTATGTTAAAACCATGTGCAAAAGCTAAATATTTTCCGGACGATAAATTATCTTTAATGCTCTCTTCGTAAATCTGTACCTGTTTTTCATCGTTTACCAGCATCATTATTATGTCCGCCTCTTTGGCCGCATCCGCAACAAGGGATACTTTTAATCCCGCTTCCTGTGCCAGATTCCATGATTTACTGCCTTCATATAACCCTACTGTCACATCAACCCCGGATTCATGCAGGTTCAGAGCATGAGCATGCCCTTGACTACCATAACCGACCACGGCAACCTTTTTACCTCCTAATAATCCTAAATCACAATCGTTTTCATAATATAGTTTTGTCATTTGTCTTCCTCCTCTATTTAAAAATACCCAAAAAGAACGAATCTCCGTCTCTGCATAATTTTACATTTGCAGGGACGGAGATATATTCCACGCGTTACCACCCTAATTGTTCCTAAAGTAAGAAACCGCTCATTAGATTCATATAAATCAACCTAGGTTCATATAAATCCTTCGTCTATAACGGGACTCCCCGTTTATCCTTACTTTAATAAATATTTCAGGATAATCATTCCAGAGTGACTCGTATTTTATGACGGTATCGACTTTCACCATATGTCGACTCTCTAAAACCGTTCTGATAAAATACCTTTCTCTATCATAATGTTTAACTCGTTTTTTTATGTGTTGCAGTCTATAATAGCAGAAACAAAATGCGTTGTCAACATATTTTCCTTGACATTTTTTAAAGAATTAACACGGGGACGGCAGACTGTGTGAAAATTGTCATTCCGGATTTCAGCTTTGTGTCATTCTGAGACCAGCAGTATTAACGGTACTTACGAAGAATCCGATGAAGTCGTCCTGAGACGGACAGTATAAACGGTGCTCACGAAGGATCTCATTCTTTAAAGATCCTTCGCGGGTCAAACTTATTCTGTACGTTTCAGGATGACAATAAGCGAAAATAGTGCTTTTTCATACAGTCTGTCGTCCCCATGGCACGTCTATAAATTAACTATTGTACCTAGAAATACAGGAATTTCATTTTCCACGTCATAAATCATATACAGAAACGGTCTATCGAAATGCACTTCTTTAGGTTCACTTATATCTATTGATGTAGTTTCCATTATAACAGCTGTCACCGCTGCGGCTTTTGTTCCTGCTTCATTCAGCTCTATACGGGTTTTATGCAGTACATCATCTATATAGATATTCGCACCTTTGCCT
>DASRMN010000130.1:0-2530 GCA_035647935.1 Clostridia bacterium
GATATTCAATAGGATCTTCTAATGTTAGTATATGACAGTTTCTTTCCCCATTTATTTGGTCCACCATGGCAGCTAAAGTAGTGGATTTACCACTCCCTGTTGGGCCCGTTACCAAAATTAACCCCCTAGATTTTCTTGCCAATTTTCTGATAACAGGTGGGAGCCTAAGCTCTTCCATAGTTGGAATTTTTGATGCTACCATCCTCAATGCTATCCCATAACTCCCGCGTTGTTTAAATACATTCACACGGAACCTGGCCACCTCCGAACCCGAGAAGGAGGTATCTATCTCTCCTTTCTCATCTAAAATCTTCAATTGTTGTTCATCCAAAATTTGTTCTACAAATGCAGCAGTATCCTCCGGCCTCAGGACAGGTAGATCCATTGGACATATCTTGCCGTTTATCCTAAGAATAGGCGGAACCCCAACTGTGATATGTAAATCGGATGCATTATGTTTTACTACTTCGCTAATAAGCCGTATAAAACTCATACCTTTCCTCCTATTTTAAATTGAGTAGGTTACCCGCAACAGTTCTTCTATAGTTGTAACCCCTTCCCTTACCAATTGTATACAATTCTCCCTCAAGGAGACAAAATTCTGCTTCATAGCTTCCTCCCTAATACTGTCTATACTCAAATTTTTATCTATCAATAGTCTTATTTCCCTAGTTATGGGCAGTATTTCATGGATGGCGATCCTACCTTTATATCCGGTATTGTTACAAAAATTACATCCTTCACCTTTATGCACCGTAACTTCTGTGGTATTCTCTATCTGAAGTGCCTTTTTTTCTAGTTCGTCCGCAACATAACAGATTTTACAATTTTCACATATTTTTTTTACCAATCTTTGAGCGGTTATCCCCACTACAGATGAAGAAACCAAGTAGGGTTCCACCCCCATATTTATAAGTCTTGTGACCGATGACGCCGTATCATTAGTATGCAGTGTGCTCAAAACTAAATGTCCGGTAATTGCAGCCCTGACAGCAATTTGTGCGGTTTCACTGTCCCTAATTTCACCTATCATTATGATATCGGGATCCTGCCGCAAAATCGATCTGAGTCCGTTGGCAAATGTGAGCCCAGCTTTTATGTTTACCTGTGTCTGATTTATACCGTCCATTTGGTATTCAACCGGATCTTCCACTGTAATAATATTTTTATTTACTTGGTTCAACTCTTTTAAGACCGCATACAGGGTTGTAGTTTTACCGCTTCCGGTCGGTCCCGTGACCAATATAATACCGTTTGGGCTCTGTACAATCTTATCAAATACTTTTAAATTTTGTTCTGTAAATCCAAGTTGTTGCTTTGTGAATAAAAAACTGTTCCTGTCCAATAAACGCATAACAATTTTTTCTCCATGTACTGTCGGTAAAACCGATATACGCAGATCAATTCCCCTGCCTTCTATGTTCATTTCTACCCGCCCGTCTTGGGGCAGCCTTTTTTCAGCTATATCCATTTTGCTAATAATTTTAATTCTGGTGGCTATAGCGGAATGAGTTGCTTTTGCAGGTGCCATAATTTCTTGAAGGTCTCCGTCTATTCTAAATCTTATTTTTATAACCTCTTCAAAAGGTTCTATATGTATATCGCTGGCTCCCATTTTAACAGCCTGTCTTATTATAGAATTGACCAGCTTCACCACCGGAGCATTGCTAATTTCACCCGAAATTTTTTCATCGATATCATCTATATTTTCCACCTGATAATTTTGCCTAAATTCTTCTAGGACTTTTTCTGCATTTTCTGTTTCGTAATGCTGATCTATTGCATCTAATATTCCTTGACTGGTAGCTATCACGGGTACTATTTCAAGGCCTGTTGCCATTCTAATATCATCAACAGCAAAAATGTTTAATGGATCCGCCATTGCAACAATTAATTTCTCTCCGTCCCTTTTAACCGGAATCAGTGTATATCTTCTGGCTAGTTTTCCACTTACTAATCTGGCAGTCTCTGAATCTATAAAATATTTTCTTAAGTCCACGTGCGGAATTCCAAATTGGCGCCCCAGCACTTCTATAATTTGATCCTCACTCAGAATTCCTTCCTCCGTAAATATTTGCCCTATTTTTTTATCTGTAGATTTTTGTATTTCCAAAACATGTTCCAGTTGGCTCCGCGTAATCAATCCGTTTTCCAATAACAAATTTTCTAAACATCTTGTTTTTTTGTCCGTATTCAAATCTTTTACTTTTTTGTTCACATTCAAATCCTTTACTTTTTTGTTCATATTCAAATCCTTTGTTTTTTTGTTCACATCTGAACCTTCTTTTTATGGTAGAAACCATATTCTTAACCTTGCTTTCTTATTTTCCTTGCTTCAATATATTCCACATTAACTAATATTTTCCTCCTAAAATAGAGCAATGTTTTGTAAAATTTACATTTATATATCCCAATCTTTCTAATTGTTCCACCTAAACAGATAATTATCTTTATTTTGCAGGTAACCATGATATATTGTGCACTTTAGGACATTTACATCTCAAATTCCACATTATGAACCATATTTTGC